>JBEKLK010000042.1:0-14908 GCA_050010235.1 Rhizomicrobium sp. | reverse complement strand
CCGACGCCTCGAATATGCGTAGGGTCGTCGTCACGGGTTTGGGCCTACTCACGCCGCTCGCTTGCGGCGTCGAGGAGACGTGGTCGCGGCTGCTCGCCGGGCAATCCGGAGCGCGACCGATCACCAAATTCAAGGTCGACGATCTGCCGGCCCGCATCGCCTGCAGCATTCCCCTGGGTGACGGCTCGGACGGCACGTTCAACGCCGATCAATGGGTCGATACCAAAGAGCAGCGCCGGGTCGACGACTTCATCATCTTTGGTCTCACGGCCGCGCAGCAGGCGGTCACCGATTCGGGATTTGTGCCCAAGGATGAGGAAGAGCGCTGCCGCACCGGCGTGCTCATTGGATCCGGCATCGGAGGACTGCAGGGGATCGAGGCGGCGTCCATCCTCGTGCACGAAAAGGGCCCTCGAAAGCTGAGCCCGTTCTTCATTCCCGGCCGGCTGATCAATCTCGTCTCGGGTTATGCCTCGATCCGCTTCGGCTACAAGGGCCCGAACCATTCCGTGGTGACGGCCTGCGCAACGGGCGCCCACGCCATCGGCGACGCAGCGCGGCTCATCGCGCTCGACGACGCCGATGTGATGCTGGCGGGCGGCACGGAAGCCGCCATCACGCGGTTGGGGATGTCCGGCTTTGCCGCCTGTCGCGCGCTGTCGACCGCGTTCAACGAGACGCCCGAAAAGGCTTCGCGTCCCTACGACAAGGATCGCGACGGCTTCGTGATGGGCGAAGGCGCCGGCATGGTCATGCTCGAGGAATACGAGCACGCCAAAGCGCGCGGCGCGAAGATCTACGCGGAAGTCACGGGTTACGGACTTTCCGGCGATGCCTATCACATCACCGCACCCGCCGAGGACGGCGATGGCGGTTTTCGCGCCATGAAGATGGCGTTGAAGCGGGCAGGGCTCGCCGCGTCCGACATCGACTACGTCAACGCGCACGGAACTTCGACGCCGCTCGGCGACGAGATCGAATTGCGGGCCGTCGAGCGCGCCTTCGGCAACGCGTCTTCGAAAATGTCGATGTCGTCGACCAAATCCTCGACCGGGCATCTGTTGGGCGCGGCCGGCGCCGTCGAGGCGATTTTCGGCATCCTCGCCATGCGCGACCAGGTGGTTCCGCCGACGCTCAATCTCGACAACCCCTCCGTCGAGACCGAAATCGATCTCGTGCCTCACCGGGCGAAAAAGCGGCCGGTGCATGCGGTTCTCTCCAATTCGTTCGGGTTCGGCGGCACCAATGCGTCGCTCATCTTTGCCGCCGCGCATTAATCACGCCGCAAATTTGCCATGGCCGGGCGTTCGAGTTCCCCCTAAATACGGCAGCCGAGGGTGGCTGAATGTTTCGCTTTATCGTTGTTGTCGCTGTTTTGGCCGGGATTGTGTGGGGCGGGTTCCAGTTGGAGGGCGCGCATTTCACGTCGCCCGGTCCGGCTGCCGCCAACGGCGCCGCGGAAACGATCGTGCTTGTTCAGCCCGGCGAAGGACTGGCTGCGATCTCCGAGGAGCTCGCGCAGGCCGGCACGATCGACAATGCCCTTCTGTTTCAGTTCGGCGTCCGGCTGCGCGGCAAGAGTGCGGCGCTGAAGGCCGGCGAATATGCGATCCGTTCGCAGGCGAGCATGGCCGACATTATGGCGATCCTCGAATCGGGGAAATCGATCCAGCACAAGATCACCGCGGCCGAAGGGCTGACCAGCCAGATGATCTACGATCTGGTGAAGAACGACTCCGAGCTCACCGGCGATATGGGCGAGTTGCCTGCCGAAGGTTTGCTCCTTCCCGAGACCTACCTTTTTATCCGCGGCACCACGCGCTCGGACATCATCGAACGCATGCGCGAGGCGCAGAAGAAGTTCCTCGATGCGCAATGGGCGATGCGCACACCCAATCTTCCGGTCGCAAGCAAAAGACAGGCCGTGATCCTCGCCTCCATTGTGGAAAAGGAAACCGCGATTCCCGAAGAGCGCCGCCATATTGCGGCGGTGTTCGTCAACCGGCTTCGGATCGGCATGAAGCTGCAGTCCGATCCCACGATCATCTACGGGATCACCAAAGGCTATCCGCTGGGCCGCGGCATCCGCGAAAGCGAGCTGGTCGGGCCGACGCCCTATAACACCTATGTCATTGCCGGCTTGCCGCCGACGCCGATCTGCAATCCGGGCAAGGATTCGATCGCTGCCGTTCTCAATCCCGAGACGTCGAACGATCTCTATTTCGTCGCCACCGGCAAGGGCGGCCATGTGTTCTCGGCCTCCATCGAACAGCACGAGAAGAATGTCGCCAATCTGCGGCACCTCGAGCAGCGGCAAAGATAGACTCGATCCTTTCGCCCCCCGTCGCGCAGCGCTAAGGTCGGGCTCCAGCCTCGGAGTCGCGAAATGGGCCTTGTGAGCATGACCGGCTTCGCCGATGGCCATGGCGCGCATGACGGGCTGCGCTGGCGCTGGGAGGCGAAGAGCGTCAACGGACGCAGCCTCGAATTGCGGTTGCGGATGCCGCCCGGTCTGGACGGCATCGAGCCTGCCGCGCGCGCTCTGGCGGGCGAGCGGTTCCGGCGCGGCAACATCCAGGCAACTCTCACTCTGGAGCCGCAGGAAGGCGTGCGCGGCCTCAGGGTCGATCCGGTGGCATTGGCTGCCGCAGTTCGCATTGCGCAGGAAGTCGCCAGCGAAACCGGCCTTGCGCCGGCGCGTGTCGATGGCTTGCTGGCGCTGAAGGGCGTGATCGTGCAGGACGAGGTTCTGCCCCTTGGACCGCGGGCGCGCGCGGACCGTGACGCCGCGATCCTGGAAAGCCTCGCAACGGCATTCGACGCGTTGATCCGGGCACGCGCCAACGAGGGCGCAAAGCTTGCGACCGTGATGGGCGGCCTTGTCGAAGAGATCGATCGTCTCACGCGCGAGGCGGCGCGGCTGGCGGCCACGCAGCCGGCGCAATTGCGCGACAAGCTGGCGGCCCAGCTCAAGGAATTGGTCGCAGGCACCTCGGTGTCGGAGGATCGTCTCGCACAGGAGGTGGCACTCCTGGCGGTGAAAGCGGACATTCGCGAAGAACTTGACCGGCTCGGCGCCCACGTCCAGGAAGCGCGCACCTTGATGGCGTCGGGAACGGCGGTCGGCCGCAAGCTCGATTTCCTCGCGCAGGAATTCAACCGCGAAGCCAACACGCTGTGCTCGAAATCTACCGATATTACGCTGACGCGCACGGGCCTTGCGCTCAAGGCCACGATCGATCAATTCCGCGAGCAGGCGCAAAACGTCGAATGAGCACCAATATCGCGCGCCGGGGCCTGATGCTTGTGTTGTCTTCGCCGTCGGGAGCCGGCAAGACGACGTTGTCCCGCGGGCTGCTCGCATCCGATACCAACGTCGTGCTGTCGGTGTCGGCCACGACCCGCAAAAAGCGGCCGAACGAGAACGAAGGCCGGGATTATTTCTTCGTCTCGCGGGATGGATTCGATGCCGCGATCGAAGCCGGCGAGTTCCTCGAATATGCAACCGTCTTCGATCATCTTTACGGCACGCCGAGAAAGCCGGTGATGGATGCGCTGGCAGCCGGACAAGACGTGTTGTTCGACATCGACTGGCAGGGCACGCAACAGCTCAAGGAGCGCGTGCGCGAAGATCTTGTCAGCATATTCGTATTGCCGCCCACCCATGACGAACTCGAGCGGCGCTTACGCATCCGGGCGCAGGATTCCGACGATGTCGTGAAGATGCGCATGTCCAAGGCGGCAGCCGAAATCAGCCATTGGCCGGAATATGATTACGTCATCGTCAACGACGATCTTGGCCTCGCGCAAGCGCGCATACAGGCAATCCTCGATGCCGAGCGCCTGCGCCGGACGCGGCAGGTGGGATTGTCGGATTTCGTGCGCAAGCTGACGTAAAGGTCCGTCGCGAGCTTACGGAATCTGCAGGCGATAAACCCGCTTCGCCGTGCCGCTGAATAAGGCCGTCTTTTCGTCGGCGGAATAGTTTGCGGCCAGCCGTTTGAGCGCGTTCCACAAGACCGCGTAGCTGCAGCTTCCGATATCGACCGGGAAATTGCTTTCGAACATGCAGCGCGAGGGCCCGAACGCCTCGATGCAGGTCTCGATATAGGGTTGCCATTCCTCGGCCAGCACTTCGGAGCTCGCTGGCGGGTTCGACATAAAGGATTTGAACCCGGGAAAGCACATCGCCAGGCCGCCGAGTTTCACCGTGACATTGGCACATTTGGACAGTTTGAGGATGTTGTCGCGCCAGACGGGGAAGCGTTCGCCCCGCTTGCCGCGATAGCTCGCAATGCCGAGCGGCGTGCCGACGTGATCCAGAACGATGGTCGTTTCGGGGAATGCGCGCGCGAGATCGATCAGGTCGGGCAGTTGCGGTTCGAGCAGCCACGCATCGAACGAAAGCCCGAGCCCGTGCAGGACTTTGAATCCTTCGCGAAATTTCGCATCGAGATAAAGACCGGGTTCGCGACCGGCCAGCGGCCCAAGCACGCCGCCATCGGCGTCGTAAGAGGCACTGTTGCGGATGCCGCGGAATCGCCCATGACCGGCGCCGATATGCGACCGCAGCACATCCTCGACGGCCGCGCCCATGCGCAAATCTGCGGACCCCACGATGCCGGCGCAGGCGCGCAGATCGCCATGCAGTCCGCTCGCGCTCATCGCGGCCACGCCGTTGACGAATTCCGTTTCGCCCACGCAGCGCAACGCTTCCGGACCGTCGGCGCGGTACATCGCGCGGCATTCGAGGAACACGGTGGCGCGGACATTGTGTCCGCTGGTCATGTCGGCGATCAGCTCGTCCAGCAGATAGCGATTGACGCCGGTGATCGCGGCTGTGAACGGATGGTGCGGGGGAGACGGCATGGCGCCGGCCGGCCGCACCCAGAGATGGTGATGCGGATCGACGATCGGCAGATCCGGTTCGAGGATCGGTTCGGGCGGGGGTTCGATTTCGGCCATCGCGTTACGGCGTCAGCACCACGCGGCCGATGATTTTTCCGGCGCGCAGATCGTCCAGCGTTTTCGATGCCTGATCGAGCGGCCGCGTCTGCACCGGGATGGGGTCGACTTTCCCGGCGCGAACGATCGCCATCATCTCTTCGGTTTCGGGCAGCGAACCGACAAACGAGCCCATAACGGCCAACGCCCGCATGGGGAACATCGGCAGCGGCATGCTCATTGCGCCGCCGAAGAGCCCCACAATGATGATGCGTCCGCCCTTACGGACGCACGAATTCGCAAACGCGAACGTCGCTTCCGAGCCGACAAAGTCCACCACGGCGAATACGCCGCCGCCCGTATCCGCCATCACCTTCTTGCCGATGCCCGGTTCTTTGGTGTTGTAGGTCGCCTTGGCGCCCGCTTTCTGCGCCGCTTCGAGGCGGCCGTCGTCGATGTCGGCGGCCAGCGGACCTTTGCCGAACAGGCTCTTGGCGAATTGGAGTCCCATCATGCCCACGCCGCCGCATCCGAGAATCATCACTTCGTCGCCAGGCCCGAGCTTGCCGACTTTTTTCAGCGCGGAAAATGCCGTGATGCCGGAGCACATATAGGCCGCGGCAAGCGCCGCAGGCGTCTTGCCGTAGTCGAGCAGGTAGCGCGAATGCGGCACCATCACATGCGAGGCATAGCCGCCGGGCACGTTCGACGAGCAGCCGAGATTGCGCGGCTTCAGGCAGTATTGCTCTTCATTGCGCTGGCAGGCGGGACACTGGCCGCACCCGATCCACGGAAACGCCGCGCGCCGGTCACCGATCTTCACGCCTTTCGCATCTGGGCCCATGGCGACGACTTCACCTTCGATCTCGTGGCCCATCGTGTGCGGCAGCTTCATGTTGCCTAGCGGCAATTTGTTGCCACCACCGAGATCGAAGAACCCGTCATGGATGTGGACGTCGCTGTGGCAGACGCCGCAATTCGTGACCTTGAGCAGCACTTCCGTGCCTTGCGGAACGGGCGTGGGCGTTTCGATGGATTTGAGCGGCGAGCCGAACTCGACAACGGCCTGACTGAGCATGGGCGTCTCCCTGAATGGCTATTTCGCCGGACTCTTGCATGGCGCTTCGCCTGCCTCAACCATGCTGCGCCGGCTTCGGGCCAGGGCGGCAAATTGCGAAACGGAAAGACGCTCGGGCCTTTCGGTCGGATCGAGCGCGGCCGAGCGAATGAGGGATTCCGCATCGGGAACGAGCGTCTTGAGGCTCTGGCGCAGCATTTTGCGGCGCTGCCCGAAGGCGGCTGCCGTGACGGCTTCCAGATCGTCAAGGCGCGCAGGCGCCACCGGTTCGCCCAACGGCTCCAGGCGAACCACGGTGGACATGATCCGGGGCGGCGGCGTGAAAGCGCGCGCGGCAACGTCGAACAGGATATGCGGGCGTGCCCGCCATTGGGCCAGAACGGACAACCTTCCGAACGCCTTGCTTCCGGGCACAGCGACGAGGCGATCGGCGACTTCCCGCTGGAACATCAACGTCAGGCTTTGCCAGAAAGGTGGCCAGGATTCGGCAGTGAGCCATTTGACCAGCAACGCGGTGCCGACATTGTAGGGCAGGTTGGCGGCCACGCGGACCGACCCGGAGTTAGTCCGCTCACGGAGCAAATTGCCTTCGTCGATCTTGAGAGCATCGGCCGGAACGATTTCGAGGCGGCCCGGATAGGCGGCGGCGATTTCGGCGAGCGCAGGCAGGCAGCGCGCATCCCGCTCGACGGCGATCACGCGCGCCGCGCCTTCGATCAACAATGCCCTGGTGAGACCGCCGGGTCCCGGACCGACCTCATAGATTGTCGTATCTTCAAGCGGCCCCGCCGCACGCGCGATGCGGCGCGTCAGATTGAGGTCGAGCAGGAAGTTCTGGCCGAGAGATTTCTTCGCAGCGAGATCGTGCGCGGCAATGACGTCGCGCAACGGCGGCAGCGGATCAACGGGCTCGGGCATCGGCCATCGCGGCGGCCATTTCGATGGCCGCGATCATGCTTCGGGAGTCCGCTTTGCCGGACCCGGCGATATCGAGCGCCGTGCCGTGATCCGGAGACGTGCGCACGATCGGCAGGCCCAGCGTGATGTTCACGCCTTCCCAGAAGGCCAGCGTCTTGAGCGGAATCAATGCCTGGTCGTGATACATGCAAAGTGCCGCGTCGTAACGGGCCCGCGCTTCCGCATGGAACATCGTATCCGCTGGAAGAGGACCTACGACGTTATGGCCTTCGGCGCGCAACGATTCCACGGCGGGGGTGATGACGTCTCGTTCTTCCGGGCCGAGCGCGCCTTGCTCGCCCGCATGGGGGTTGAGCCCCGCGATCGCAAGACGCGGACGAGCAATCGCAAAGTCGCGCGCCAGAGCGGCCAGCACGATCCGGCCCGTTTCCAGAATCGCGTCCCGGCTCGCCAGCGCGGGCACCGTCGACAACGGCACGTGAATCGTGAGCGGCACGACGCGCAATCCGCCGCCGGCCAGCATCATCACGGCGCGCGGTGCGCCCGTAAGATGAGCGAGATATTCCGTATGGCCCGGAAATCCGAAGCCCCCTTCGATCAGCGAGGCCTTGTGTATCGGCGCCGTCACGACCGCCGCGGCATCGCCCTTGAGTGCTGCGCGGACCGCATGGTCGATCGTGGCCACGATCGCGGGCCCATTGGCCGGATCGGCGATGCCCGGCTTGCGGGTTGCCCGCACGTCAATGGGATCGATTGAAATTTTCGCGGCCCCGCAGGCGCGAAGCACACCGTCGTCGCCGACCAGGCGCAGCGGATGCGTTCCGGCAAATCCGCCCATCGCGTTGAAAGCTGCCACGGCAATCTCGGGCCCGATGCCCGAAGGTTCACCCATGGTGATCAGGATCGGTGCGTCAACCGCGGGCCGCGGTTCAGCGGGTCTCGATATCGGCATCGCGCCGCAAGTCGCGGAGATATTGACGGGCAAGCGTCGAGATCTGATCTTCGTAGAGCTGTTGCTCGACCTGGTCCTGCGTCGGAATCGGAATCGCGGTGATTTTCGGCACGGGCTTATCGCAACGCACAATAATTTCGATGCCGGCCGAAGATCCGAAGGGCGGCGTCGCCTCGCCGGCTTCCGTCTGAGACAGCGCCTTCTGCATTTCCGCGCTCAGTTCGGAAATCTTCATCGTACCCAAAGCGTAGAACTGCGCGGCGCCGGGCAACGCCTTGCTGATCAATTCCTGCAGATGCTCGCAGCCCGCGATATGCGAGCGGAGCTTGGCCGCAGCCTGGCCGGCTGCTTCAACGACGTTTTTCGGCGTGCCGGGATTTAGGGGTAAAAGTATCCGATCGAGCGGAAGCTCCCCAGGCGGGTACTGGCTCGGCTGCTGGCTCGGATCAGGCAGCTTCGTTCCGGCAGGTTCCTGCCGTTCACGCAGCATCAGCAAATAATATCCGCCCACCGAGCGGATGGCAGGGCTCACTTCGCCGGGACGCAGTTTGTTGAGTTCGGCATCCAATTCCGGCGCCAATTGACCTTCCTGCACCCAGCCAAGGTCGCCGCCCTGGGCGGCTGTGGGATTCTGGCTGAATTGACGCGCCACCTGCTGGAACGGCGCGCCCATCGCGATCTGGTTGGCAAGATCGTCCATATCCTTGTGCGCTTTGGCGTCCTGCTCGGGCGTATCGACGGGCTGGAATATCTCCGAGACCCGGAAGCGCGGCTTGTCGGTGCCTTCCTTGATGCGCTCGAGTTCCGCCTGGACGTCTTCCTTGGAAACATGAACGCGATCGCCGAGCTGGTCCTGAACCAGTTTCGACCAGGCAATTTGCGCGGCTATCTGCGAACGGAATGTCGACATCTGAACGCCGGCGACGGCCAGAACGCCTTTCAACTGGTCGGCGTTAATGTGATTGTCCGTCATGATGTCGTCGATTGCCTTGTCAACCTCCGAAGATGAGACGGAAATCTTGTTTTTCTGGGCTTCCAGGAGTTCCAGGCGCTCGGTTTCAAGCTGCTTGAGAACCTCCTCGCGGATTTGTTTGCGGACCTCGTCGGTGGGATGGATGTTCGACGTGGCGATGAACAACGACACGCGTTGGCGCAAATCATAGTCCGAGATGATCGAATCGTTGACGATCGCCGCGACCGCGTCGCCGGCGACGTGACTTACCGGGAGCGCGGCCTCATTGGCGACCGGCGGACCGCCCACGAGAGATTGTTGCTGGTCGGTCTTGTGGCGCGCCCTGTGCGTTACCGGCACATCTTGCGCCAGTAGCGGCGCCGCCGCCGACGCAAGCGCGAATACGCCCAACAGGGCAGCCACGCGGAATCGATACATCAAGGGACCGGTCTGTTTCTTTGGTTGCGGATGCCGCATCGCGTCCCGTCCATCACGGGCGCCCGGCCGTGGGTAGAATAAGCATTTCCGTGCGCGGGTCAAAGCTCAATCTGGGAATAGAGGTGCCGGGGGAACAGATCGGACTGCTGATTGCTGGTGTCGCTGGTCTTCAGCTCGATGCGGAAAACCATGGCGGTCGAAGGCGGCACGTTGCGGTCGCTTGTGTATGTGCGATCGTAGGTCAGCGAAATACCCAGACATTCATCCTCATATCCCAGACCGAATTCGCTGGCGAGCATTTCATTGCCGGCGATATCGCGCTCCGCGCCGGCATAGGCGATCCAATTGTCCCAGAGGCCGATTGTCGCCTGCCCGTTGATTTCCTCGCGAGAACCCAGACCCAATAGAACTTCTTCTTCCGGCAGCTTCAGATAGCTGAGTTGCAGCGTTGTTCTGCCGTAGATCGCGTTGACGTAGACCTCGTTGCGCTCGAGGCTTCCCGTCGAGCTATCGACATCCACGCGTTCCGTCACGCTCCAATTCGGCAGAAAGTTAACGGTGACCCTGCCGACAACGTCGGATCGCCTGCCGGAAAGCCCCGAATCCGCCGCGAAAATGGGATCCGGTCTGAGCCGGAAGATTTGCCCGGCCAGGAAGTCCACCGAGCCCGATGGATAGATCAGATTGCCGAGAATGCCGAGGTTGGCGCGTGGGCCGGTTTCCACGAGGTCGAACCCCGGCAATCGGTCGAAGCTGAAAATGTCGGTGTCGTCCAATTGGAAGTCGGTGCTGTCTTCGTTGGGTATGTTGGACGGATTGTCGCCATAGGGCGCGTAGATCAGCTGGGCGATGGGCGTCAGCACGAGAGAAGAGGCGCCGAACACCGGACCGGATGCGAAGGGCCAGCGCCAATCGACCGCCGCATAGGGCAATCCGCGCGAAACATAATAGTCGGACTGGGAGGAAAGAGTAATCGGGGCGTCGCTCACGTGATAGATATCGCCGCGTGCGTCGGCGACGAACGTGATCAATTGTCCGTCGGCCGTAATCAGCGGCAATTTCCAATCCAGTTCGGCTGTCGCTCTCTGATCGTCCTGACCGATCTGGCGCGAGATGGCCGCCGTGTTGAAATCGAAACGAAATGTGCCGCCCAGCACATCGTCCAGCGGGATGTAGGTATAGTCGACGAGCGGCAAAACGACGGGAAACTCGCTGTTCACGTCCGCTGCGCGCAGGCCCTGGAAAAAATATCCGGTGATTTCGAAGTGGCTTCGGCCGCTGATCCCCTCAAGGAACAGGTCGTTGTTGAGCCGGTCGTATTGCGAAAGGTCGTAGAGATCGAGATATGTTTCGTTGGACGTCAGCTGAACGTCGTAGCCCGCGTGCCACGTATCATTGATGGGAATAATTCCCGAGCCGAAGAGGGAGCTGTAAACCTGGTTCTGCGTCCCGTCGATTCCGCCATACGGCGTGTCGGTAACCGTCGCCTGAAGCCACATTCCTCCATGGTCCCAGCGCTGCCGGTATTCGCCTTCCAGCATCTCGCCGCCATGGGTTGCATAATAGGGCATGAGCGTCATGTCCTGGGAATCGCTGAACGCGATGTACAGCGGCACCTTGAAGAAGGTGCCCAATGTCGATGACGTGCCGAATGTGGGAATCAGGATGCCCGACGAATGTTTCACGGTTGGATCGGGCTGCGAGAAATAGGGCGTGTACATGACAGGCACGCCGTACAGTTGGATCGTCGCGTCGTAATAATAGATGCGATGGTTGACCTGGTCGTAATAGGCGCGCGTGGCCTTCACGGCCCACAGCGGCGTGCGATCGCCGCGTTCCTTGCAGATTTTGCACGCGGTGTAGATGGCCCGCGCCATGATCGTATGCGCGCCGTCGTCGATCCTGTTGGCGCGGACGGAGGCGAGACGTCCGTACTGGCCGATCAGCGCGGCGAACGCGTCGACCGTTCCGTCCTTCATGGCATCCGTCAGAACGGCGTGCGTGCCGAAGATCACGTCGCCATTGGGCGCCATGATCGTGACATGGCCGTCCGCGGTGGCGATGTCCTTGTCCTGGTCGTAGGTGACCTTGTCGGCCGTCAGAATGCGCCCGTTGTAATCGATCTCGACATGCCCGGTCGCCGTCACGACGGAGGTATTGGTGTCGTAGTCGACGCTATCGGCGCGCAACAATCCGGCGCTGCCCTTGGGCCCGAGGAGCCCGCCCTTCAGGACCGAGGGCTGGGCGGCAGCGGCCGGCAGAACGCAAGCGACCGCCAGCAAGGCGGCGACAATCAGATGCGACGCGTGCAACCGTCCCGCTCCGGCCATTGTCAGCCGTCCTCCTGGTGGAAGACGAGCGTCATTCCCAGAAGGATTGCGGCGGTTGCCGGTGCGGCGGCGGCCAGGCCGATCGGCAGTATTCCGGTTTCGCCAAGCGCCTGCGTCACATCGCCGAAGAAGTAGACGCCGAACCCCGCCAGTGCGCTGAGAATGATAACGCGGCCCAATCCGCCCAGTCGCGCGAGGCGAAGCGAGAAACTGGCCGCCATGAACACCATTGCCGCGAACAGCGCGGGCAGCACGAGCAGCGTATCGAAATAGAGCTGATACTTCGTCGCCGAGAACCCGGCCTGGCGCGCCGTTGCGATGAAGCCCGGCAATGTCCAGAACGACAGCGTGTCCGGCGAGGCGAAGCTTTGCTGGATGCGCGAGGCGGTCAGCGTCGTGGGAAGGCTATAGACCGCGTGATGCACCGGCGGATCTACAAGATTGCTGGTCCACACATTGTGCAATTTCCAGTCGCCGGACTGAAGGTCCGCGGACTGCGCATCGATGCGGCCGAGAAACTGGTCGTTGGGACCGTAGAAAAAGACGATCACGTCCTCGAGACGCACGCCTTGCTCCGCGACGCGCAGCGAATGGATCACGGACTGGCCGTTTCGATCGCCCTGACGCAACCACAAACCATTATGCGATATGGCAAGTTGCGAAGCCTGTCCGCGAATATACGTCGCCTCGAGCGCGGAATATTGCTGCAGCATCCGCGACGAAAACGGGGTGAATGCCACCACCGTGAACAGGCCGAGCAAGACCGCCGTAATGACAGGCGGCGCCAGAAGATTCCATGCGGAAACGCCCGCCGCGCGGATCGCGAGCAGCTCCTGACTGCGCGACAGCCGTACGAAAGAAAACACTCCGCCCAGGAGCACGGCGAACGGCAACAGCTTGAGCCCCAGATTGGGCAGCTGGAACAGGCTCATGCCGACGATCGCGGCCGTCGAGACGTGCTTGCCGCTGGTTTTGTCGAACAAATCGACGATGTCCATCGAGAAGGACAGGAAGATGAACGCGGCAAAGACAATGCCTACGCCGACGAGAAACTGCACCGCCAAATAGCGATAGAGGGTCCAGGACCAACTCATCGCGCCGGCTCCGCGAGAGGCGCTTGCAGGTAGCGGGCGAACAGACTTGCGAGATCGAAGCCCGCAATGTCGATCAGCGCCACGCCGGCGCCGGCCAGGGGAACGAGATAAAGCAATGTGCAGAGCACGGGGTTGCGCGCCGCCGCCCCCTGCGCCCCGTAGCCGACGATGCGGATGACGCCGGCGAATACGCAGGCGCCTGTCAATCGCAACGCATAGGCTCCCCGACCGCCGCGGCCCCGCGTGACGGCGGCAAATGCGATGAGCGCGAAGGCCAGGCAATAGAGCGGCGCGGCCAGCCTGTTGTTGCCTTCCGCGAAATAGACGTCGCGAATATGTTTCTCGAGGCGAGGTCCCGGCCAGAACAGTTCGGGAAGATAGCGCTCATTGGTTTCGAGCTGCGTTTCCTGCTGCGAACTCGCGAATTGATCGAGATCGAAGACATATCTCTGGAACTTGAGAACGGAGAGATGCGAACCGCCCAGCGCGCTTTGCTCGATCGTGCCGTCAAGCATGATGAGCCTGGCGCCCGCAGGCGTGTTCGCGAGCACGCCGCTTTCGGCGATGTAGGTCGTGGGCCGGGCGGCATTGCGATTGTCGTGCACCAGGATGCCCCGGATATGTCCGTCCGGAGACAACACACGGATGAACACCGTCAGGCCCGTCACGGGCGTATTGAATTCGCCTTCGTTGAGGATGGCCGCTCCGATATCGGACCGGATGTCGATCTCCTCGCTCTTCATCGCGCGCTGGCCGAGCGGTGCCAGATAAAGGCTGCAGAGATAGGTCAGCGCCATCATGATGAGGGCGGCGAGCATCACCGGCGTTGCCAGCTGTCGGCGGCTGAACCCTGCCGCCGACATCACCACGAGTTCGCTGTCGGCGCTGAGCTTGTTGAGGCCGAACAGGGCGCCGGCGAAAAACGCCATGGGCAGGATGATGACCAGCAGGCCCGGCAGGATCAGCATCGTCAGGTACATGAAAATGGGCGCCGATTGGCCCCGATTGATGACGAGGTCCAGGAGGCGCAGCGACTGGGACAGCCAGATAACGGCCGTCAGCAGGAACGAAAACAGCGCGACCGGCCCGATCAGCTGGCGCAGCACATAGAACTGCAGTCGCGACATATCCGGTCCGGCGTAGCGGGCACGCGGCAATGGGACTGCCCCACCGACCCCTTCGCGCCCTTCGAGATTCGACCTAAACTAACACTCTCGCGCCGTTGTCCGGCAATCCCGAACTCCGTGATATACCTAAAATCGTCAACGATTTCCGGCCTCTGGCCCAACAATGAGGATTTCCATGCAATTGTCTTTCGCCGCGCCGTCGGTCGCGGGTCCCGGAGTACTCGTTGTCGGCGTGGCGGAGGGGGCCGGGCTGGCAGGTCTGGCCGCGGATGCCGACGCGGAGGCCGGCGGGGCGCTCAAGCGCGCGCTGGGCGTAACCCGTTTCGCCGGCAAGCCCGGACAGGCGGTCGAGGTCCTGGCGCCCGCAGGGCTCAAGGCGACGCGCATTCTTTTGGTGGGTTTGGGAAAGCCGCAGACATTCGACGCGTCTGCCGCGGAACGGGTCGCGGCCGGTGTGGTTGGGCGCCTGTTCACCAGCGGCGAGAAAGAACTCACCTTCGCCATCGACGCGCCCAAAGGATCGAAGCTCAAACCGGCCGATCTTGCCGCACATCTCGCCATGGGCGCGCGGCTCAGGAGTTATACCTTCAACCATTACCGCACCAAGCAGCGGGACGAACATGAACCGACGCTGACGAAAGTCACCGTGGGTGCCGGCGATACGGCAGGAGCCAGACGGTCCTGGAAGGCGCTCGAAGCCGTTTGCGACGGCATGTTCTTCGCCCGCGACCTCGTCAACGAGCCGCCGAATGTGCTGTCGCCGGTCGAGTTCGCGCGCCGCGCCAAGGGACTGGCAAAGCTCGGTGTCAAAGTCGAGGTGCTGGGCGAAGCCGAGATGAAGAAGCTCGGCATGGGCGCGCTTCTCGGCGTGGGCCAGGGCAGCGAACGCGAAAGCCAGCTTGTCGTGATGCAATGGAACGGCGCGCGCGCCAAAAAGGATGCGCCCGTCGCATTCGTGGGCAAAGGCGTGTGTTTCGATTCCGGCGGTCTCTCGCTCAAGACGGGCGTCGGCATGATGGGCATGAAGGGGGACATGGGAGGAGCGGCCGCGGTCACCGGCACCATCCAGGCGTTG
>JBEKLK010000041.1:0-14948 GCA_050010235.1 Rhizomicrobium sp. | reverse complement strand
TGGGCGTCATCATCGGCGGCAGGCTCGGCTGGGTCCTGTTCTACGGCACGTTTCTTTGCAGCGTATCGCCGGAGAACGCCGGCTATTGCCGCGGCCTGCCGATGGACTTCGTCACCCACCCGATTCGAATCATTGCCGCGTGGGAAGGCGGCATGTCGTTTCACGGGGCGGCGATCGGCGTGATCGTGGCGCTGTGGCTGTTCACACGGAAGCGCAAAATCCCTTTCGTACAGTTGGGCGATCTGGTTTGCGCCGTTCAGCCCATCGGCCAGTTCTTCGGACGCATCGCAAATTTCGTCAACGGGGAATTGTGGGGCAAACCGACCAATGTTCCCTGGGCCATGGTCTTCCCCAACGCACCCGATCATCTGCCGCGCCATCCGAGCCAGCTCTACGAAGCCGGCCTCGAGGGGCTGGTCCTGTTCGTGATCCTGCAAATCTCGATCCGATATTTCCGGTTGCACGAACGGCCAGGGCTGATCAGTGCGATCTTCCTGACGGGCTATGGCGTATTCCGTTTCTTCGTCGAGTTCTTCCGCGAGCCGGATACGCCGTTCATCGGCTGGTTCAGCCTCGGCATGGCGTTCAGCATTCCCATGTGGCTCACGGCAGCCTATCTGTACTGGTACGCATTCAGGCCGCGGGCGACGACGTGAACCCGCTGGCCGAGCGGATCGCACGCACGATCGCGGCCCAGGGACCGATCACCGTCGCGCAATTCTTGACGATGGCCGCGCTCGATCCGCAATATGGCTATTACACGACGCGCGATCCGCTGGGCGCCGGTGGCGATTTCGTCACCGCACCGGAGATCAGCCAGATTTTCGGCGAGCTTGTGGGGCTGTGGTGCGTGCAGGCCTGGTTCGACCAGGGCCGGCCCTCGCCTGCGCGGCTGGTCGAGCTGGGCCCCGGTACCGGCTCGCTGATGGAAGATGCGTTGCGCGCAGCGAAGCTCGCGCCCGAATTCCGGAATGCCGTCGAGGTCGTACTGGTAGATGCCTGCCCTGCGCTTGTCGCACGGCAACGGCAGCGCCTCGCCGATACGGGCGTTGCCGTGACGTGGCGCCCGCAATTCGACGAGAGCCTTTGCGATCTGTCGCTCTTTCTGATCGCCAATGAATTTTTCGACGCGCTGCCGATCCGTCAATTCGTCAGGACCGCTCGCGGCTGGTGCGAGAACATGGTGACGGCAGACACGGACCGGAACCTCGGGCTGGCTCTTGCGCCAGATCCGGTGCCTCTCGATGTGCCGGCGCAGCGCGGCGATGCGGGTGACGGCGCGGTCTATGAAACGTCGCCGGCGTCCACGGCCCTCGCCGAACAAATCGGCCGGACAATCGCGGCGCGGGGCGGGGCGGCTCTCATCGTCGACTATGGCTATGCCGACGCAGGGTTCGGCGACACATTGCAGGCGGTGGGTGGCCATCAATTCCAGGACGTGTTGGCCGCTCCAGGCGAGATCGATCTATCGGCGCACGTCGATTTCGCTGCGCTCGCACGCGTGGCCGAACGCTCAGGCGCGGCAAGCTACGGACCCGTCGCACAGGGCGAATGGCTTGCCAGCCTCGGCATTCTCGACCGCATGATGAGCCTTCGCCGACAAAACCCAGGCGGACAACAGGACATCGCCGCCGCGGTTGACCGCCTGATCAATCCCGATCAAATGGGGACGTTGTTCAAGGCGCTGGCGATTCTTCCCAAAGACGCGCCGAGCCCGGCCGGATTCTAAGCCATGTTGCGACTGACTGCCGCCAATCTCGCCGACGCGTCCGATATCGTCCATGGATTTTTCGGCCGCCAGGACGGAGTCTCGCGGGGCATTTATGCCTCGCTCAATTGCGGGCCGGGTTCCGGCGACGAGCGCGCGGCCGTGATCGCCAATCGCGCGCGTGTACAGGCCGCGCTGGGGGCGACGAGCCTCGTGACCCTCTATCAAATCCACAGCGCTCAAGCGGTGAGTGTCGCTGCGGCGTGGGACCTGGGACACGCGCCCCAGGCCGATGCGATGGCAACGAACATTCCCGGAATTGCTCTTGGAATTCTCACGGCGGATTGCACGCCCGTGCTGCTTGCCGATTCGCGCGCCAGGGTCATCGGCGCAGCCCATGCGGGATGGAAGGGCGCACTCGCGGGCGTGATCGAATCGACGCTCGCGGCGATGGAGCAATTGGGGGCGGAGCGTGCGCGAATATCGGCGGCGATCGGACCCTGCATTTCCCAGGCGAACTACGAAGTGGGACCGGAATTCCGGACCCGGTTTCTGGACAATGATTCGACTTTTGACCGCTTTTTCGCGGCGGCCGCCAAAGCCGATCACTGGCGCTTCGATCTCAAGGGTTTCGTCGCGCTGCGGCTCGACGACGCGGGGATCGAGAATGTTGCGAGCTTCCCTGTCTGCACCTATGCGCATGAGGGCGATTTCTTCAGTTTCCGGCGGGCGACTCACCGCGGCGAACCCGATTACGGCCGCGAAATCTCGGCAATCGCGCTCGCGTCATAAGGCCACTTCACCCGCCGGTCGCCGCTTGCTAGAACCGCCTTCACCGAACCTTCATACGGCAGCGGGGCCACGCGAATGAGCGATGCGAACGGAGCGCGCGGCATGAAGCTGCTCGCCGGCAATTCGAACCGGCCGCTTGCCGAAGCGATTGCCCAATATTTGAAGCTTTCCTTCACCAAGGCCGTCGTGCGCCGCTTCGCCGACATGGAAGTGTTCGTCGAGGTGCAGGAAAATGTGCGCGGCGAGGATATGTTCGTCATCCAGTCGACGAGCTACCCCGCCAACGACAATCTGATGGAACTGCTTATCATCATCGACGCGCTGAAGCGTGCGAGCGCGCGTCGCATCACGGCCGTACTTCCCTATTTCGGTTATGCGCGGCAGGACCGCAAGGTGGGGCCCCGCACGCCGATCTCGGCCAAGCTGGTCGCCAACCTGATCACGCAGGCGGGCGCCCATCGCGTGCTCACGGTCGATCTGCATGCCGGCCAGATCCAGGGCTTCTTCGACATCCCGACGGACAATCTCTACGCCCTGCCGCTGATGGTGAAGGACATCCAGGACTATCTCGGCACCGGCAATCTGATGGTGGTCTCGCCCGATGTGGGCGGCGTGGTGCGCGCGCGTGCGCTCGCCAAGCGGCTCGGCGCCGATCTGGCAATCGTCGACAAGCGGCGCGAGCGGGCCGGCGAATCCGAAGTGATGAATATCATCGGCGACGCGAAGGGGCGGGTGTGCGTTCTGGTCGACGACATCGTCGATTCGGGCGGCACAATCTGCAACGCGGCCGAGGCGCTGATCGAACAGGGCGCCAAGGAAGTCTGCGCCTATGCCACCCACGGCGTGCTGTCGGGCGGCGCCGTCGCGCGCATCCAGAATTCCAAGCTCAAATCGATGGTGATCACCGATTCGATCTCGGCCACCGAAGAAGTACGAAAATGTCCGAACATCAGGCGCATCTCGATTGCGCCGCTGATCGGCGAAGCGATCCATCGCATCAACAGCGAAGAGAGCGTGTCGAGCCTGTTCGATTGAGCGCAGATCGTGGGCGTGCGGGCTGAAGCCGATGTGCGGAAAATTCACGCAGATGCTGGACTGGGGGGCGCTTGCGACGCTTGCCGAGATGCACAGCGTCTTCGGGGGCGCCGTTGAAACCGTCATGCCCATGCGGTTCGCGACCGTCGTCCGGTTGAACGACGCCGAAATCCGCGAGACCGCCAGAATGCGCTGGGGTTTCGTCCGGATGAGCGCGAATGACCCCACAGCGCGGCCCGATCACATTCACGCCCGGGCGGAAACGATCGACAGCAAGCCGACTTTTCGGGAGTCGTTCGAACGGCGGCGCGGACTGCTGATCGTAACAACATTCAACGAGGGCGAGGAGATCGCGCCGCGAAAGACGCTGCAATACACAATCGTGCCGCGGGATGATAATTCGTTGGCGATCGCCGTCGTCTGGGAGCGGTGGATCAACCGGAACGAAGACGAACTGCTGACCTTCGTCATCGTGACGACGCCGGCCAACGCCTTGATCGGCAAGATCACGGACCGGATGCCCGCCGTCTTGCCGGAATCGACTTGGCCAAAATGGCTGGGCGAAGAGCCGGCAACTAGCGACGAGTTGAAAGCGCTGCTTCAACCCTGCGACGGCGATTGGGAGATGCGCGCACAGACGAAAGCAAACCCGCCCCCGCCGAAGAAGCCCAATCCACAACTCGACCTGTTCTAGCGCTGCGTCGCGACCACCGGCGGAACTTTGCGGATCACGCGCGCGTTGCCTTTGCGCCAGTGTTCGGCCTTTGGGGCTGCCCTTGTGAACAGACGATATTTCCCAGCCGTGCTTGGCGTGGTGGCCTGCCTGCTGGCGACCGCAGCCCTGGCTACAGCCGAAAAGAAGACCGGCGGCGGCAACGGAGTCGGCGGCACCGGCGAAGTCGTCTTTCTGCTCGAGATATTGCTTTTGCTGCTCGTCGGACGCGGTCTTGGCGAAATCATGCAACGCATCGGCCAGCCGGCCGTAATCGGGCAGTTGCTGGCAGGATTGATCCTTGGGCCTTCATTGTTCGGCTGGGTCTGGCCGCAGGCGCATCATCTGATTTTCCCCAACAGCGCAGAGCAAAAAACCCTGCTCACCGGATTGTCGGATATCGGCGTGATGATGCTGCTCCTGCTGACGGGCATGGAGACCGACCTGAAGCTGGTGCGCAAGATCGGAGCGCCGGCGATTGCCGTCACGGCAGCCGGCGTTGCCGTGCCGTTCCTGTGCGGCTTCGCCTCCGTCGAAATGCTGCCCGCAACCATTCTGGCCGACACCCACAATCGTCTCGTCACCGCGCTGTTCGTGGGCACAGCGCTTTCCATTTCTTCGATCAAGATCGTGGCGATGGTGGTACGCGAAATGAATTTCATGCGCCGCAACCTGGGCCAAATCATCGTCGCATCGGCAATCATGGAAGACACGGTCGGCTGGGTGATCATCTCGCTGACGCTGGGCATTGCCGGCACGGGCGGCTTGGCGCTGGGATCATTGGCCAAATCCGTCATCGGCACGTTCCTGTTCCTCGCGTTCAGCTACACGATCGGGCGTCGGCTGGTGTTCTGGCTGATCCGCTGGGTGAACGACACGTTCGTCAGCGAATACGCCGTGGTAACCGCGATCCTGATCCTGATGTGCGCGATGGCGCTTGTGACGCAAGCGATCGGAGTCAACACCGTGTTGGGCGCGTTCGTGGCGGGCGTGCTCGTCGGCGAGTCTCCGATCCTGTCGCAGCATATAGAGAACCAATTGCGCGGGCTCATCACCGCCTTCATGATGCCGATCTTCTTCGGCATGTCCGGTCTTTCCGCCGATCTGACGATTCTGAGAGACCCGCACCTCGCGCTCCTGACGATCGGTCTCGTCGCGATCGCAAGCCTGGGCAAATTTGCGGGCGCGTTCTCGGGCGGCATGATCAGCGGCCTGTCATCGCGGGAGTCGCTGGCGCTTGGCTGCGCGATGAACGCGCGCGGCAGCACGGAGGTCATCGTCGCCAGCATCGGCCTCACCATGGGGGCGCTGACGCAGAACATCTACACCATGATCGTCACCATGGCCGTGATCACCACCATGGCGATGCCGCCCATGTTGCGCTGGGCGCTCCGGCGGCTACCGATGGACAAGGACGAGCAGACACGCCTCGAAAGGGAGAAACTCGACGCCAAGGGGTTCGTGAGTCAATTCGAACGGCTGCTGATCGCGGCCGATGACAGCGCCAACGGCAGGTTCGCCTCGAAGCTCGCCGGATTCATCGCAGGTCAGCGCGGCTTGCCCATCACGGTGCTTCATTTGAGCGACGAACGCGCGGAACGAACCAAAGCGGAATCCGAAAACACGAAGACGGAGTTGAAAGCAGTCGCGACAGCGGGCGCGATAGACGGCCACCGCGCCGCGCGGGAAGAAGCAGGCGACGACCGCCCGGACAAAGTCGAGGTCTCCGTCCGAGTCGAGAAAAGCGCGAATTCGCAGGCGCTCGCGAAGGAGGGGGACAAAGGCTACGATCTTCTGTTTGTCGGCCTGGACAAGATGAGCAATTCCGACGGCGCGTTCTCCACAGATCTCGGACGCATCGCCATGGGCTTCGAAGGACCGCTTGCGCTGACTATCGCGGGTAGCGGGACGACGGCGCTCTCCGCGAAATACTTCAATGTTCTCGTACCCGTTAACGGCACCGAAGCATCGCGTCGCGGTGCGGAGATTGCATTCGCGCTCTCGCCCGCCAAGGATGGCAAGGTGACGGCCCTGCATGTGGCACAGCGCGCGGGCGTCGCGACGCCTGCGCGACGCGGCGGCGGCGCAAGACGCAAATCGGAAAAAGCCGTGCTCGACGATATTACCGCGCTGGCCAAACGTTATGGCTACGATCAAATCCAAACCGCGGTGCGTACGAAAGCCGTGCCCGACAGTGCCATCATCGCGGAAGCCGAACGCGTGGGGGCCGATCTGATCGTCATCGGCGCCAGCCGGCGAGTCGGAGATCGTTTCTATTTGGGACAGACGGTGTCGAGCGTCCTGTCACAATGGAAAGGTGCGATCGTATTGGTTGTCGCCTGACGTGGCACAGCGCAGGGAACTTCGGCCCGTGGCAGCCGTTCCGGCTTAGGGAGCATCCGAGCGCCCCGCGATTTCAGCAGAGAGTCACATGCGCAATCTGACGATGTTGGGGACTGTTCTGGTGGTGCTGGGCGTGGCTGCCCTGTTGTTCGGCCATTTCAGCTATTCCCAAACCAAACCCGTGTTGGACGCGGGCCCCATCCACGTCACCAGCCAGGAAGAGCACTATGTGTCGATCCCAACGCTTGGCGGTATTTTAGTGCTGGCGGCAGGACTGGGATTGATCCTGATCGGCCGTCGCTCTGCATGAAAGACGACGCGCGCCCTATGTCGGCATTGTCACGGGGCTTTGCAAGAATTGCGGAGCGCGCCTCGCATACTGCCGGGCAACCATTCACCTTCGCGTTGTGCCTGCTGGCAGTCGCCGCTTGGGCGGTTTCCGGACCGGCATTTCAGTACTCGAACACCTGGTTGCTGCTCATCAGCACTGTGACGTCGATCGTGACGTTCCTGATGGTGTTTCTGATTCAAAGCAAACAAAACCGCGACGATGCGGCCGTTCAGGCCAAGCTCGACGAATTGATCCGTGCACTCGAGCCGGCCAAGAACAAATTCATGGGCATCGAGAAGCTGACCGTCGAGGAAGTCCGCGAGATGCGGGACGAGACGGTCGAGGAATTGAAGGTCGAGCAGGATACCTTGGAGAAGATCGAGGCGAAGACGCCTTAGCCGGCATCCGTCCCGCCGTCCGCATTCGCGCCATTGTGCGAAATAACGCCGAAGTCCTGCGATTTCGCGCCGTCATCCGCCAGCATGAAACCTTCGCCCGAGAGTCCGCGCTTCAGAAGCTCCCGGATCGCGGCAGCCCGGCTCGGCATGCGCGATTTGAAACGCCAATCGTCCAACGCCCGCAATTCCTGCGGCGTCAGCATGATTTGAAGGCGCTCTCCACGAGTCAAATCCACCATCTCAACCCCCCAATGCTTAGGCCCAGACGGAACAAAATGGCCGCGTTCGTCGCAACACTTACTCATTGCATGTATAATTACTACAAATCGCTGTTTTGTCAATATTATATGAAACCGTACAGACCGCCAAACTTTCACACAGGGCGGTCAACATCATGCCCTCACATTTCGTGCTCAGCATAATCCATGCAAAATCCCCCCTATAAGTACTTAACTCATTGAAAATATTTGGTAATTTGTCTTGCGGGTCGAAGTTATGGGGCTAAAGTCGTTCCGAGGAGATTCTTCATGGCCCTTACAGATTTCGCCGACAGCTCGCGCAGCGGCTCGAACGTCATCGACCTCGCGAAAGAGGCGAACCACCGAATCTCCAACCACCTGTCGCTCATAGCGAGCATGGTTCAAATGCAAGCTTCCTCTGTCGCACGCGGCCCGGAGATGCTGTCGCGACTTGAGGTGCGCGGTCTCTTGCGGGAGACCGCCGGCAAAATCAGCAGCGTTGCGCATCTTCACCGCAAGCTTGCGGAACAGGAACAAACCGATCAGATCGAGCTCGGCGGATATCTCATCGAAAGCTGCGCCTTCCTCGTGTCGTCGTTTGCGCTCAAGGATCGCGTCGGATTTGTCCAACACCTCGAGACGAATTGTTATGTTTCGCCGCAGCAGGCGTAAGCCATCGGGCTGATCGTGAATGAAGTGCTGATGAACGCCGTCAAACATGCACATCCCACCGGGATTCCCGTGCAGATGCGGCTTGCCTGTCGGCGATTGGGCAAAACGGGACTCGAAATCGAAATCGAGGACGACGGTATCGGGCTGCCCGAAAATTTCGACCACAAATCCGGTGGCGGCGTAGGCTTCACGCTGATCCGTGCGCTGGCCAATACGCTGAACGCGACATTGACGGTCGAGTCCGACAGCCTCGGCACTTCGTTCCGCATGGCGGTTCCTCCGAGAGAGCACTCCTGCTAGTTTGCGGCCATGGCCACCTGCGAAGATGTCCGGCGTTTTGCGCTCGCGCTCCCCGGGGTCGAGGAAGTGGATCATTGGGGCGTTCCTGGGTTCCGTACCAAGCGGCGCATCTTCATCACGCTACGGCCGAACGAGCAGAAGGCGATGTTCCACTTGACCGAAGAGCACCAGGAGATCCTGTTCGACGCGCGGCCCGAGGCGTTCGAACCGCTTCACTGGGGCAAGGTCACGCGCGCTTTTCTCAATTTGAAGAAGATTCCGACGCGCGAGCTCGAGGCACTGGTGCGCGAGGCGGCAGACTATGCCGCGCCGCCCGCACGCGCCGGCCGAAAGCCGCCCAAACGCCTCTGACGACCCGCCGAGCGGAAGAGTTCGCCTGTTGCCTTGCCCGATGCCTTCCGCTAAAAACCCCGGCTTCCCGGCCCAACAAGCCATCTGCCCAACTGAGATGGGCTGGAAAATCAAGGACTTACGCTATGCGCGAGATGCAGGAACTGGCCGCGGAAGTGCGCAAGGGCACGGGCAAGGGCCCAGCCTATCAGTCGCGCCAGAAGGGTCTCGTGCCGGCCGTTGTCTATGGCGGCGAAGCAGCCCCCGAGAACGTGGCTGTCGACCGGCACGCGCTTGAGCGCCATACCGGTACCGGGAGTTTCCTGACCACGCTTTTCAACCTCGACGTGGCCGGCAAGAAGACGCGCGTGATTCCGCGCCAGCTTCAACTCGATCCCGTCAGCGACCGTCCCGTGCATGTGGACTTCATGCGCCTCGTCCAGGGCTCAAAGATCCGGCTCGAAATTCCCGTGCATTTCAGAGGTCAGGAAGCTTCGCCGGGTCTGAAGCGCGGCGGCGTGCTGAACATCGTGCGCCACACGGTCGAGTTGCTTTGCCCGGTCGACGACATCCCGGAATTCATCGAAGGCGATCTGTCGGAACTCGACATCCACGATTCGCTGCACATTTCGGCGTTCAAGTTGCCCGATGGCGTGATCTGCACCATTCGCGAACGCGACTTCACCATCGCCTCGATCGTGGCGCCGACCAGCGTGATCGAAGAGCAGAAAGCCGCGGCAGCCGCAGCAGCGGCCGCGCTCAACGCGCCGGTCGTGGAAGAAGTCGCTCCGGCGACGGGACCCACCGGCGCCCCGGGCGCCGCAGCGGCCGCACCGGCGGCTGCGACAACGGCGGGAGCGGCCGCTCCTGCGGCAGGCGCCGCCAAGGGCGCCGCGCCACAAAAGAAATAACGCGTTTTCGCGCTTCGGCGCGGGACGAAGCCTCGCGGGACAATCATGTCCGATACGCCCCTTCTGATCGCCGGGCTCGGCAATCCCGGCGTCGACTACGCGCGCAACCGTCACAACGCAGGATTCATGGCCGCCGATGTGATCGCGGACCGCTACCGCTTCGCGCCGTGGCGAGCGCGCTTCCAGGGCCTGATCGCGGAAGGTTCGCTGCGCGGGCGCAAGACGTTCCTTCTGAAACCCATGACCTATATGAACGACAGCGGCATATCAGTGGGCGCGGCCGCTCGCTTCTTCAAACTGCCACTGTCGGCCATCGTCGTGATCCATGACGAGATCGATCTGGCTGCCGCCAAGCTGAAGGTGAAGACCGGGGGTGGCGACGCGGGCAACAACGGTCTGCGCTCCATCACGGCGACACTCGGTCCCGATTACCGGCGCGTGCGCATAGGGGTGGGACATCCGGGCGAAAAGCGCCGCGTGCACGGCCACGTGCTGTCGAATTTCTCCAAGGTCGATGAGAATTGGCTGGTGCCGCTGTTGGATGCGATTGCGGAAGCGGCCCCGCGCCTGGCCGATGACGACGATCCGGGATTCATGAACAAGATCGCATTGATGCTTCATCCGCCGGTGAAGAAGCCCCCGCCTGAAACAAAGCCGGATGTAAAGCCGAAGGAAGAATAATGGGATTCAAATGCGGCATCGTCGGATTGCCCAATGTCGGCAAATCGACGCTCTTCAACGCGCTGACGCAAACGGCGGCGGCCCAGGCAGCCAATTATCCGTTCTGCACCATCGAACCCAATGTGGGCGACGTGGCCGTGCCGGACGCGCGCCTCGACAGGCTCGCGGCGATTGCACATTCGGCCCAGATCGTGCCCACGCGCATTACCTTCGTGGATATCGCGGGACTGGTGCGCGGCGCGTCCAAGGGCGAAGGGCTCGGCAACCAGTTCCTCGCCAATATCCGCGAGGTCGACGCCGTCGCCCATGTGCTGCGCTGCTTCGAGGATGACGACATCACCCATGTGGAAGGCCGCATCGATCCGGTCAGCGATGCCGAGACCGTCGAGACGGAATTGATGCTGGCCGATCTCGAAAGCCTCGAACGGCGCGTGATCCCCATCGAGAAAAAGGCGAAGACGGGCGAAAAGGAAGCCAAAGAGCAATATGCGATCATGATGAAAGCGCTCACGCTTCTGCGCGACGGCAAACCCGCGCGCCGCGCGGAGCTGACTCCCGAAGAGCGCGAACCCTATCGCCAGCTGGGACTGATGACGCAGAAGCCCGTTCTATATGTGTGCAATGTCGACGAGAGTTCGGCGGCGCGTGGAAACGCCTATTCGGCGAAAGTGGAAGAGATGGCCAAGCGCGAAGGCGCGGGCTGCGTCACGATCTCCGCGCGCATCGAGGAAGAAGTGGCGCAGTTGGCACCGATCGAGCGCGAGGAATTCCTCGCGAGCCTTGGTCTCGAAGAACCGGGCCTCAACCGGCTGATTCGCGCGGGCTACGAACTGCTGGGCCTCATCACCTTCTTTACCGCGGGGCCCAAGGAAGCGCGCGCCTGGACGGTTGCACGAAATTCCCGCGCGCCGCAGGCAGCCGGCGCGATCCACACCGATTTCGAAAAAGGCTTCATCCGCGCCGAAACCATCGCCTATGATGATTACGTCGCGCTCAACGGCGAAGCCGGCGCGCGCGATGCGGGCCGCATGCGCCTCGAAGGCAAGGAATATATCGTCGCCGACGGCGACGTGATGCATTTTCGGTTCAATGCGTGAGATCGGCGAGGGAGCAAAGTGACCCTGCTCCACTTTGAAGATTTCCGCGTCGGACAAATTTACGATTGCGGCGCGCACGAAATCACCAAAGATGAGATCGTCGCGTTCGCAAGCGCGTTCGACCCTCAGCCGCAGCATCTCGACGAAGACGCTGGCAAGCGCTCGCTGCTGGGCGGCCTTGCGGCATCCGGCTGGCATGTCTGCGCAATCGGAATGCGGCTCTTCGCCGATGGACTGATCCTCAAATCCGCCAATCGCGGAGGCGCGGGCGTGCAGGACTGCCGCTGGATCAAACCGGTGAAGCCGGGCGATATACTGCGGCTCGATGCGCATGTGGTGGAAACGAAGGTCTCCAGGAGCCGCCCCGACGTGGGCTTCGTGACCTTCGAATGGCGGATATTTAACCAGGCGGAGCAGGTCGCTTCCGTGATCCTCACACCGATCCTGGCGCGGCGCGAACCGGGCGGAGCCTGATGGCGATGTGGTTCGAAGACATCGAAATCGGCGTGCGTCGCGAGCTTGGCGCTTTCACCTTCACGCAGGACGAGATCATTGCCTTCGCGCAGGCCTACGATCCGCAAGCTTTCCATATCGACCCGGAAGCCGCGAAACATTCGATGTTCGGCGGCCTGATCGCATCGGGCTGGCACACGGCCGCGGTATGGATGAAGCTGATGGTCGCCGACCGCGCGCGTGACGGGGGCGGCGCGACAATGGGCTCCGGCGTTTCACCGGGATTCGAGAACATGCGCTGGCTTCAGCCCGTCCGCCCCGACATGACGCTCAGCTTTTCCACCGAAGTCATCGAGAAAATCCCGCTCCGCTCGCGACCGCAATTTGGCCTGATCAAAAGCCGCAACGAGGGGCGTGACGAGAGCGGCGAACTCGTGTTCAGCTTCATCGGGAAGGGGTTTGTGGCGAGGAGGACGGCGGCTTTCTTGTAACCGACGATTTTTCGACCCACCCCGAGCGTATAGTTTCCGAGACGCGATTGCCCTTGGTGCCATGATGCTGCCCTGCCTGCTCATAAAACCCGCTCTCGAATATCTGCCCTCGTACAAGTCCGCGCTCGAGCGCGGTTGGGGGCCGGACAATCTTCGGGAGGCGGAGGCGGCCCGCGAGCATCTGGCGAGGATTGCGACGGACGCCGAACTGTTCGTCGCGCTGCATGATGATCCGCAGGCGCTCGCCGGTCCCGTGACGTTGCCCGACGGATCGCAAGTGGCGCGCCTGCCAGGCATCACGCGGTGGCTCTGGGACGGAGAATTCTGCGGCAGCATCAATCTGCGCTGGCAGAATGGGACATCCGCGTTGCCCTCCCACGTGCTGGGGCATATCGGATTCTCGGTCGTGCCGTGGAAACGCAGGCTCGGCCATGCCACGCGCACACTTGCGCTGCTGTTGCCCGAGGCGCGTGCACAGGGGCTCGAATATGTCGAACTCACCACCGCGCCCGACAACATCGCCTCGCAAAAGGTGATCCTCGCCAATGGCGGGCAGGTGATCGAGCGCTTCAGGAAGGCCGCCGCCTATGGTGGCGACGAGGGCCTGCGGTTTCGCATTGTGTTCTGAAGGGGTTAGCAGCCCGGCACCGGCTCGGATGCGGCGAGTCTCCTGCGGCGGCCCCGGATTCATCCCCAGAAAAATCGACCGCGGACGTCCAATTTGCGACAGACCTGTAACGGCGACTCTTCCTAGAATTGCCCCATTGCGAGGTGGGGATGATACGACTTTTCGAAGAGCGGCTTTACCGGCGCGCCTATGTGCGCACGCAGGCCCCCCGCGCTGCCGTCTATCTCGCGCAGATCGATTCGCAGCTCCAACGCCTCGGCGCACGCGGCGGCGCGGACACCAGCGGCTTCTACAGGGACCCGTATTTCAATGCATACGTTCTGGGCGTTCTGGAATCCATCACAAAATTCTACGAGACCGAGACGCGCCGTCGCATCGGCATTTCGCTCCATGCGGATTTCTTCGTGGGCTATCTTTGCAAACGTTTCGCATGTTCTCGCGAAGAGGCGCGGCAGCGCTTCGCCGCAGCGATCGAATCTCTGGAGAAAAACGGAACCTCGTCAGGCTATGCGGATGGCTGTGCGGACGGCCACGCGCTCTGCCAGGGCGGACCGGCGAAGACGCGATTGCTCTGGCACATGGCGGGCCGGAATGCGCCGCCTCGCGCACCGCAAGCAGCGCCCCGGCGAGACCCGCTGGCACAGGATTTTCGGGCGCCGCAATTCCTGCTGACAGAACGCCAGGCGGTCTGAAGAAAAATCACAATGGGTGGTCTAAGGTGCTTCGCTCCGAACACGGATCGAAGAGACCATGCTCTTGGACTTGATACACCGATACACTCTGCTCGACATTCTGCTCATCGTCATTCTGTGCATCTTATTACCTACCTTGCGGATGACGCGCCATCTTTGGGGTGCTCAGGTTAAAATCGGCGAGACGCTGCCGCGAATCTATTTCAATCTCGCGCTCATCGGATTTCCGCTTGCGCTGCTTGCATGGGACTGGGCGATGGCCGGACGCTCGGTTCGGGAGCTCGGGCTTGCCGTCCCCGTACCGCTTCGTGGTCAGATCGGTTTCGTCGTCGCAGGTGCAATCATCGTCGTGCTCTTGATCAGAGCACGCGCGCAGACGCTCAAACGCAATCCTCAGAAAGCGGCCACAAGATGCGCACAGCTCGAGGATGCCGGTATGCTTATGCACACGCCGGCAGAGCTGAGAGCCTTTGGCGCGCTTGCTTTCGTGCAGGGCTTCGGCGCGGGAATCCTTTTCCGCGGCTTTCTCCTGTGGGCTCTTGTGCCAATTGCGGGAATTGCAGGTGCCGTCGTAATAGCCGCGACGGCCTATGGTATCGGACACGGGAGTAGATCCTGGGAACGGGTTCTGGTTTCCAGCCTGACCGCATATGCGTTCACGATCGCATATGCCGTGACGCACAGCCTGTGGTGGCTGATGCTGTTGCACACCTTCGTGCTGGCCCACAACGCATGGCGCGGCTATCGGCTGTCCCAGGAAGTGGTTCCGCGAACAGAGGAGATTGCGCTCGTGCCGGGTGATGGGCTGTAATGCTCTCGCAGCATCACGGGAGAGAACAATGGCCACACGCGGCAAGATGATCGACATGAAAATGGGCGACGGGAAGACAATCGGCGTTTACCGCGTCGAACCCAAAGGCGCGCGGCGCGGCGGCCTGGTGCTGATCCAGGAGATATTCGGTGTCACCGATCACATCAAGGAAACGTCTGACGGCTACGCCGACGAAGGCTACGAAGTGCTTGCGCCCGCTTTGTTCGATCGCGAAGCCCCGGGCTTGCAGGCGAGCTACACACCCGACGACATCCAGCGCGCGGTCCAGATCGCGCGCCAGCTTCATCCGCTCGACCTTTCGAT
>JBEKLK010000040.1:0-15168 GCA_050010235.1 Rhizomicrobium sp. | reverse complement strand
GATGCGCATCAGCCGGGGCAAATCCTTCGGCCCCACCACCACCAGGGCGACGATGAGGATGATGAGGATATGGCTCCAGCTGAAATCGAGCATGTCGAGACGGACGGACCGCCCTTACCTTCCGACGGTCTGGTCTTTTTTCACCGGCGCGTCTTCGCGGCGGTCCGGCGAAATCGTGTGCGTATCGTCGGGCTCGTTGAGACCGTGGCGGAAGCTCTTGATGCCCTTCGCCACATCACCCATCAGATCGGAAATCTTGCCGCGGCCTCCGAACAGAAGCACGGCGACGATCACGAGGATCAGGATATGCCATATGCTGAGCGAACCCATGATAACTCTCCTTCGGCCGGCTGCAGGGCTTCAACGCTCCCGCCCGGTGCGCTCCGGCGACCGCGTGTCAGCCCCCTTAAAGCCCCTCCACCCTAGCGGATGCAAGCTTAACCGGGTCTATCCAATCAGGATTTCGCCTTTGCGGCCCAACACGGCCGCCAAAGCGCCCAACCGCTTCTGGACGGGGTCGCCGGCGATCATTTCCCGCCGCCGGGACACCTCCAGGAGGACGCGGGTGGGCGTCATTCGGAGCCGGTAGTGCGGCAACTCGCCCACGGCCGACGCGGACAGCGCGAAGGCGAACCGCGCCGCAAGCCCGATGCACAGCGCAAATTCGCTGTCTTCGTCGCTGAGTTTCAGCCGCAACGCCATGTCCCGGGTGAAATCCTCGTCGCCGGAATAGCGGTGAAAGATGGCCGTTGCGATGATCATGCGCGCGCGATGGGAAACGCCCGTGAACGGCGCGGTCAGCACCTGGTTGAAGGCGCCGGCCGCCCGATCGTCGGGATGGCGTCGCCAGCCGATATCGGAAAAAAGGCTGACCGCGCGGCGAATGCGGCGCTCCTCCTCTTTTTCTCCGGGAAAGACGGGCTGAAGCCAGCCGAACATCTCTTCGGCATGCGCGGGTGTGCGGCTCATCCGCCGGTTGGCATCCTCCGCAAAGGAGATCAGGGGGTCGCGCGCGCGCTCGTCGGCGGGAAGTTGTTCGTAGAGCATCCCTTCGCGCAGACCATAGGCGGAGATCACCATGCTCTTGAGCCCGGTCGCGAGCAGCAGACGCTCAAGCACAACCGCGCCATAGGGCAGCGCCTCGGCGCGGCGGCGCGACACGATCTTCATCCGATCGAGCGATTTGCGCGACAGGTTCGCGACCGCCTTGCACATGCGCAATGCGCGGGCGCGGGGAATCTCGTAGTCGTGCAGCACGTGCAGCGGATAGCCGATCTCTTCCATGTCGACCCGGGCAAAACTGCGCCATACACCGCCCACGGCGTAAAGACTGCGGCCTTCGAGGGAGCCAAGCGCGTCCAGGGCATCCAGCCCCTTGTCGACGACATCGCGTGCTTTGTCGGCATCGCCATCGACCACGTCCATCAGCCGCAGCGGTCCGAACGGCAGCGTGATCGCCGCGCCGGTTTTGCCACCTTTCACAGTCACCATGTCGAGGCTGCCGCCTCCGAGGTCAGCCACCAGTCCGTCGGCCTCCGGGATGCCGGAGAGCACGCCTTCCGCGGCGAGCCGCGCTTCCTCCTCGCCCGAAAGAATGCGAATCGGTCCGCCCCAGATCGCTTCGGCGCGACGCACGAATTCCTGTCCGTTCGATGCGTCGCGGGCGGCGGCCGTCGCGACGGCCTCGCGCAGCTCGACATGATGCGCATCGGCGATCATCCGGAAGCGTCCCAATGCTTCCAGCGCCAGAACGATGCCTTCGTCGTGCAGTTTGCCCGTCGTGACCATGCTGCGGCCGATGGCGCAGATCGCCTTTTCGTTGTGAACCACGGCTGGAATGCGAGAGAAGGATTCGTAGATCACCAGACGGACCGAATTCGATCCGATGTCGACGATGGCGAGAGGACCGACGCGACCCCGCGCATTGCGCGCGACGGACGGCGCGCGGATGTCTGCGGGAGCGGTTGTTATCGGCACACGGACCTCAATCCAGCCGCGTCGCGATCGCGACGGGCCGCGACTGGTCGATCTTGAGCGCGCGGCCGCGGCCCGAAAGCGACGGATTGGTCATGAAATAATTGTGGGCCGAAAACGCATCGTCGCGAAACGCCTTGGGATCGCGCACATAGGATCCGTCCGCGGTCATGTGCCAGCTGTTGGCCTGGTCCTTCAGGAGAGCCACCATGATCTGGTTCTGCACCTGCTCGTGAACGGTGGGATTTTCGATCGGCACCAGCGCTTCGACGCGGCGATCGAGGTTCCGCGGCATCCAGTCCGCCGACGAGATGAACACCTTGGCCTTTGGTGACGGCAGGCTCTGTCCGTTGCCGAAGCAGACGATGCGGCCATGCTCGAGGAAACGGCCGATGATGCTTTTGACGCGGATATTGTCCGACAACCCCTTCACGCCCGCGCGCAGGCAACAGATGCCCCGCACGACAAGCTCGATGCGCACGCCGGCCTGGCTCGCCATATAGAGCGCGTCGATGATGTTGGGATCGACGAGAGAATTGAGCTTGGCCCAGATCGCGGCCGGACGGCCGGCGCGGGCATGAGACATTTCCTCCTGGATGCAATCGACGAGCTTGCCGCGCAGCGTGAGCGGCGAGATCGCGATCTTTTCCAGTCCGACCGGTTCGGCATAACCCGTGATGTAGTTGAACAGCTGCGCCGCGTCCCGGCCGAGAGCGGGATCGGCCGAGAACAGCGACAGGTCGGTATAAACTTTCGCCGTGACGGCGTGGTAATTGCCCGTGCCGAAATGCACATAGGTGCGCAGCGATCCCGCCTCGCGGCGAACCACGAGGCTCACTTTGGCGTGCGTCTTGAGTTCGATGAAGCCATAGACCACCTGGACGCCGGCGCGTTCGAGATCGCGCGCCCATTTGATGTTCGCCGCCTCGTCGAAGCGCGCCTTGAGTTCGATCAGCGCGGTGACGGACTTTCCCGCTTCGGCCGCTTCGATCAAGGCGCCGACGATGGGAGAATTCTGCGACGTGCGATACAGCGTCTGCTTGACGGCGACGACCCCGGGATCGGCCGCCGCCTGGCGCAGGAATTGGACGACGACATCGAAACTTTCGAAAGGGTGGTGAACGACGATGTCCTTGGCGCGAATGGCCGCGAAGCAATCTCCCCCATGGTCGCGGATGCGTTCCGGGAAGCGCGCGATATAAGGCTTGAATTGAAGGTCCGGACGCTCGTCGATGATGAGCTGGCGGGTGTCGGCAAGTCCCAAGAGATGCTCGGCGATCACGATTTCGGAGCTCTTGAGCGCCAGATGGTCGGCGATGAAGCGGCGCAGTTCCGGCGGCATCGACGCGCTGCACAGCATATGGATCACGGATCCGCGCCGACGGCGTTTCAGCAGGGTCTCGAACAGGCGCACGAGATCTTCCGCCTCTTCTTCCACCTCCACGTCGCTGTCGCGAACGGGCCGGAAAAGACCGCTGCCGAGCACCGTGTATCCTGGAAACAAACGATGCAGATAGAGCCCGATCACCTTCTCGAGGGTGACGAAACGCGCCGTCTTGCCTTCGCTCGGCAACCGCACGAAGCGGCGCAATTGTGCGGGCACGGGCAGGAGCGCGGTGATGGTCTTGCTGTCCCGCTTGCGCGAAAGCTGGAGCGCGAGCGTGAAGGCGAGATTGGGAATGAACGGAAACGGATGCGCCGGATCGAGCGCCAGCGGCGTCAGGACGGGGAAAATCTCCTCGCGGAATTCCGTGTCGAGCCACGCACGATCCGAATCGGAGAGTTCATCCGGCTCCAGAACCGCGATCCCGGCGTCGCGCAATTCCACGCGCAGCCCGGCCCATATCTTCTGCTGTTCGCCGATCAGTTCGGCGGCCATCTGGTCGACGCGTGCGATCTGCTGGGCCGGCGTCAGGCCGTCGTCGCTGGTCGAGGCGACTTCGGCCGTGACCATGCCTTTCAGGCCGGCAACGCGCACCATGTAGAACTCGTCGAGGTTCGACGCCGAAATGGACACGAAACGCAGCCGTTCGAGCAGCGGATGGCGCGGGTTCTGGGCCTCTTCGAGCACCCGCCGGTTGAATGCCAGCCAGGACAGTTCGCGATTGACGAAGCGTCCCGTAGAATCGGGCTCGATCCCGAAGGTGGCGGCAGACTGGCTGTCGAGCGGCAAGGTCGCGTCGGCATCCGCCAAATTCTCAAGGCTCGCCCGGATTTTCGCCATGGGACCCAGTTAAGTGGTTTCGCTGTCAAAGGCTAAAGGAATTTGACGAATCTGTCATGACGGCTCCGCCATAAGTTCCCGTATCAGAGCGAGATTAATGGGTCTTGCCTCGGCCAGGGCCTTCGCGTCGGCCTGCGCCACGAAATCCCGGATCGCGGCCGGTGAACGTTCCAGCGATTGCAGCATCCGCGCGATCGCGGCATCCGGTACTACCAATTGACGGTCCATGAACAGCTTGCGGGCAATGCCTGCGAGAAGGGCATCGTCCGGCGCCCACAGCGGCAATGCCAGGATGGCGCGGAAACGCGATCCGAGATCGGGAAGCGTGACACGCCAGGCGCCGGGAGATTCCCGGCCGGTCAGAAGAACAGGCATGCCTTGCCCGGCATGTTCGAGCAACGCGAACAATGCGCGATCCCGCTCCGGCGACGGGGGTGTCGTATCGACATCCTCGATGGCCAGCGGCGCAGGCATTACGGGTGGAACGAATTCGCCGTCAAGACTGGATGCCGGGATGACAATGGCCTCGGATGCCGCTTTCCAGATCGCGACCAGATGCGATTTGCCCGATCCGGATGGGCCATGGATCGCTGCGGCCGGGACCTGCCAACGCGGCCACAAATCGACAAATCCGACGGCCTGTGCATTGGCCGGAGAGACGACGAAATCTTCGCGGGTCAGCGCCGTTCGTTGCGGCAGCGGCAGGACAAGCTGCGAAGGCACGGGTCGCGTTCTCCGAAACGGGTTCAGGCGACCCGGCTGTGCCGCGCAGCGAGTGCGCGAAGCAAAAGCGTGCCGTAGCCCAACCAGGATGCAATCGTCGCCGCGGCGGTGATGTAGACGGCGGCCTTCATCGTCAACGGCCAATCGAAACCGAAAGAGAGCACCATCAGAACGAAGCCGATATAGGCGATCTGGACGGCGGTGCTGATCTTGCCAATTGCGAGCGGCTCGATTTTGATCGGCAGTTCCAGGAACCGCGCGAGCAGGATGCCGGCCACGATGGCCACGTCGCGCGCAATCACCAGCACGGTCAGCCACACAGGCGTGTGCTGGAGCAGCGCAAGCGCCAGAAACGCCGCGAGCATCAGGAGCTTGTCGGCTGCAGGATCGAGAAAGCGCCCGAAGCGGGTCGCCAGATCGAAGCGTTTGGCGAGATAGCCGTCGGCGGCATCGCTCAATCCCGCGAACGCGAAAATTCCGAGCGCCGCACGGTCGTCGCCGCTGGCGAGAAGCATCGCAAGCGCAGGCGCGCACGCAAGCCGCATTCCCGTCAGGAGATTTGGAATATGCTTCAGAAGACCGCTCACTGCGCGCTCGCGTCGGACGAACCCTGCGGGCCCAGCCACCAGGTTCCATCCTGGTTCGATAAATCGATCGCGGCCTGCGCCAGAAGATCGTGCAATTGATCTTGCGATCCCACGTAAGTGATGGCGACTCGCGCTTCGCCCATGTTCATGGCGACGACGCCCACATCGGTGATGTTCGGAATTGTCCCGAGCTTCTGCACAAGACCCGACCAATCCGACAGATCGGTGATATGGACCTCGGCGATCAGCCTGTTGCGCTTGCCGAAATCGATGGCCGAACGCGCTTTCCATTCGTCGATGATGGCGCTGGCGGCCGCGTCAGCCGCACTGGCGTAAACTTTCGCGCCCGTCAGGCCCGGCGCGATCGGCACCACCACGTCCGGCATCGGGGGCGAATTGCCGGGTCCCAGCCGTCTCAATTTGATGCTTAGCGTGCCCTTGCCCTGGCTCACCTGAACGAGAAACGCTTCCGTCGCATGCGCCCGCGACGCAACAGGTTCGACATCCTGCCAGGCCGCGGTGTTGAAATTGAGCGCGGACAGGGACGCGCCGTCCACCGCATCTCCGATCGGCAGCACCAGCGGCGCCACGCCCGTCGCATATTTCGGATTGGCCCAGATCGAGGTCCATGCCGAATGCGGGGCATAGCCGGGCGCCATGGGCACGATCAGGATCGGCCTGGCCTGCATGTCCGCGTAGGCGATGTTGCTGGTGCGGAACAAGTGGCGCACGGCGTCGGGATTGAACACATAGGTGATGTCGGCTGTGTAGCGCGTCGTCGAACGCCGTTCGTTCGCGAACTGATAGGTCTTGATCAGGCGGGTGATGGCGGTGTCGTCGAGCGTCGGCAGATGCGGCCAGTCCTGCGCCTTGGTCAGCCGATGCGACAGGGTCGCCCAGGCGCGGGCGCGGCCCGACACGATCGCGATGTTCTGGGCCTGGGTCGCGGACGACGCCGTTGCGTCGACGGGGATGCCGCTGACGGCATAGGGGTCTCCCCCTGCCGCCGCGGCCGAAAACGGCGCGAAGCAGGCAAGTCCGAGCAGGAGGCAAAGGGTGATGCGAAGCATTGAGGGCGCCCGTCGAGATCCGCGGACTATACTGATGCAATCGGACGGGTGAAAGCGCGGCTCAGGCGCGAATGAGCCCGCTCATGGGCGCGATGGACCCGCTGTCCGGGAACACAGTCCCTTCCAGATCGCGCCGCGCGACGCCCATATGGTCGGCAAGGACCGCCTTGAAGAGCGCGCGCTGGTCGGTGCGCGGCGGCTGGTCTCGGCCGTCCTGCAGGGCCGAAGGTTGGAGACCCACCCATTCCGCCTTGACCACCCCCCCCTGCACCGCACCCCCGAGCAGGAATGCCGCGCCGGCCGTTCCGTGATCCGTGCCGCCATTGCCATTGGGCGCGACAGTTCGCCCGAATTCGGTCGCCATGACGATCGTCGTTTTGTCCCAGGCCGGGCCCAGCGCCGTCTTGAACGCATCCAGCCCCAGATCCAGCGCATGCAAGCGCCGCGCGAGCTGGCCGTCGCCGGCGCCCTCGTTCACATGCGTGTCCCAACCGCTCGCATCGAACACCGCGACGCGGGGACCTTGGTCGTCGGCGAGCAATTTGCCCGCGCCTTTGAACAGCGGCATCAGATTGTCATAAGAGCCATAGGCTTTTGCCATATCGGCGGAATTTTTCGGTTTGTCGTCCATCGCGGCATCCGCCCTCGCCTCGGTCTCGAGCGCGCGATCGAGCGCCGATTGGAGAACGGGATCGCGCGCGTATAGCGTGCGGATACGCTGAAGGAACGCCTCATCCGGCTCCGGCATCACTTCCGGCATCCAACTCGTCGCTTTGGAAGCGCCGGCCAGCATCAAAGGCGGCGTGGGCGCAACGGCAAGCGCACCCTCTCCATTTGCCAGTCCCAGCGGCGTCAAAGCGCGATTGAGCCAGCCGTCGTTCAGCACATGAGGCCCGGTGGCGCCCGTCTCGAGCACATTCTGTCCGTCGAAATGCGAGCGATCGCGATACGGCGAAGAGATGTTGTGGAAGACCGCGAGCTCCTTCGCATCCCACATCGCTTTCATGTTGATCAGCGCGGGATGAAGGCCGAAATGGCCGTCGAGATCGTGCAGCGCATTGGTGCCGGTGGTGTCGAGCGCCAGCACGCCGCGCACCGATTTGTAATCGGGGTCGCCATAGGGCGGCACGGCGGCAAGCCCGTCGAGTGCGCCGCGCAGGATGACGACGACGAAGCGCCGGTCCGTCGGCACATTCGCAAAGGCGAGGCGGATCGGTGCGTCCCAGACCGACAGAGCGCCGGCCGCGAGAACGGTCTTCAGGATCGAACGGCGCGTAGCCATGGTCTTATCTCCGCTGGAATTCGGGACTGGCGATGAGAAGCGCAATGGCCTCGCCGGAATTTGCCGCCTTCGACATGGCGACACGCGTGGCGGGATGCAGTAAAGGCCCCAGGGCTTCCTCTCCCACAGCCACTGCATCGAAGCCGTCCGGCAATTTGTTGCCGAGCTCGCGGGCCCATTCGATGCGATTGAGCACTGCGTCCGGACCCGACCACGCATCCGACTCGTCGGGCCAGCCCTTGGGCGACGGAGCCGCGAGGGGAAACTCGCCCATCAATCGCGTGGCGGCCATGATCCCTTTGACCTGCTTGTCTTCGTCGTCGGCGTTCGTCGTGCGCGGCCAGCCGACCAGACGCATGGAGGCGGTCACATATTCGACGGGCGAACGCATTTTTCCGGAATCCGGTTTCCACGCCGCGGGGTCGTTGACCGCCGTTTCTGCAAGCGCCCGCAGATCGCCGCCCGTTCGCAGAAAATTCCTCTGCAGCCGGTCCACGGATGCCGACGACGGATCGTCCCCGATGAAATGAACCGCAAACTTGCGCGCGATATGCCGCGCCGTGGCCGGATCGCGCGCCAGATCCTTGAGCGCCGCGATACCGCCCTCCTCACCGTCGGGATAGGTCTTGCCCCGCAGAACGATGGCGCCGGGCTCGTGACGACGGGGAAAATATTGGAAGCCGTTGCCGTTACCGCTGGGATCGATGCTCCAGCCCGTGAGAAGTTTCGCCATCGCGATCACATCGGCTTGCGTATAGCCGCCGTCGACGCCCAGCGTGTGCAACTCCATCAATTCGCGGCCAAGATTTTCGTTGAGCCCCTTGCCGGCGATCATTCCGGCGGGCGAATCGGGGCCGATCGATTGTGCATTGTCGAGATAGAGCAACATCGCCGGATGGCGCACCACCGCGAGCAGCATGTCTTCGAAGCGGCCGTTGATGTTGGGCCGAATGGCTTCGCGCTCGAATGCACCGGCAAGCATGATGTCGCGCGGGTTCAGGGCGGACACCACGAAATGATTGCTCCAGAACCAGACGAGCCGTTCGGCGAACGGCCGCTCGGTCGTGAAGCCGAGCGCGAAGCGCGCGCTCATCTCGCGCAAATACGATTGGACATAGGTCTTGAAGACCTGAAGCGCCTTGCGCTGGTCGGCCGTCATTTTGCGAATCTGCAGAAGCTGCGGGATCGTGGCCGCACCGGACTGGAGGGGCTGGCCGTCGAGCGCCTGCGGCTGCGCCGGAGCCGAATCGAGTTGCCCCATGAGCCACGCCTTGGGCGACCGGCTGGCCGCCTCGATCTCTCCGGGCCGGGCGCCGAGGCCAAATCGGTGGGCAGCAATTGCGCCTTCGAGCGACATGAACGCCTCCGCTTGCGACTTGCTCGTCACCCGCTTAAACGGGAGCCGTATCAACCTCCGTCGCGCCGGAACCTGCAAATGAATTCGGAAAAGAAATCCGGGCGCAACAGCCTCACCTACAAAGACGCCGGCGTGGACATCGACGCGGGCGATGCTCTCGTCGACCGCATCGCGCCCCTCGCCAAGGCAACGCGCCGTCCGGGCGCCGATGCCGATCTGGGCGGCTTCGGCGGATTGTTCGACCTGAAGGCCGCCGGTTTCAAGGACCCCATCATCGTCGCGTCGACCGACGGGGTGGGAACCAAGCTCAAGATTGCCATCGACACCGGCATCTGTTCAGGAATCGGACAGGATCTGGTGGCGATGTGCGTCAACGACATTGTGGTGCAGGGCGCCGAGCCGCTGTTCTTTCTCGACTATTTCGCCACCGGCAAGCTCGACGTCGAGCAGGGCGCCGTCGTGATCGCGGGTATCGCGAACGCCTGCAAGGCGTGCGGCTGCGCGCTGATCGGCGGAGAGACCGCGGAAATGCCCGGGCTTTACGCCAAGGGCGATTTCGATCTTGCGGGATTTACCGTTGGCGCCGTGGAACGCGGACAAATCCTGCCCAAGACCGAGACGATGAAGGAAGGCGACGTGCTTCTGGGCATCGCTTCCTCCGGCGTGCACTCGAACGGCTATTCGCTGGTGCGCCGCGTCGTCGCCGATGCGGGTCTATCCTATGATGCGCCCGCCCCCTTCGCGCGCCGGCTCGCGCTCGGCGAAGCGTTGCTCGCGCCCACCCGGCTTTACGTAACGAGCGGACTCGCCGCGATCCGCGCGGGCGGCGTCAAAGGCCTCGCGCATATCACCGGCGGCGGCATTACGGAAAACCTGCCGCGCGCGCTGCCGAACGGGCTCGATGCGGAGATCGATCTTTCCGCGTGGTCGCCGCTGCCCGTTTTCGGCTGGCTGTCGAAATCGGCCGGAATCGGCGAACGCGAAATGCTGCGCACGTTCAATTGCGGCATCGGCCTGATCGCCGTGGTCGCCGCGGAGAAATCCGATGATACGATCGCGGCTTTCACGGGTGCCGGAGAAACGGTGTCGCGGATAGGAGCGCTGGTTCCCGGCGATGGCGATGCAAAGGTCCGCTATCGCGGCGCGCTGAAGCTCTGATGTCGGCGCGCAAACGCACGGCCGTGCTCATTTCGGGCCGCGGCAGCAATCTTCAGGCCCTGATCGACGCCGCCCGCGATCCGTCATTCCCGGCCGAGATCGTTCTGGTGATCTCCAATGTGGACGGTGCGGAAGGCCTCGCGCGCGCGACTGCGTGCGGGATCGCGACCAAATTCATCCCCCACAAGGATTTTGCGACGCGCGAGGAATTCGACGCCGTAATCGATGCGAGCCTGCGTGCGGCCGATGTGTCGCTGGTCTGCGAAGCAGGCTTCATGCGCATACATAGCGACTGGTTTGCAAATCTCTGGGCGGGAAAGCTGCTCAACATCCATCCCTCCTTGCTGCCGGCGTTTCCCGGCATCCGCGTGCATCGCCAGGCGCTCGATGCCGGCGTGAAGGTTTCCGGCTGCACGGTGCATTTCCTCGTGCCGGCTCTCGATTCCGGCCCGATCATCGCGCAAGCGGCCGTGCCGGTGCTCGACGCCGACACGACCGAGACATTGGCCGCCCGCATCCTGGTGGAAGAACACCGGATCTATCCGGAAGCGTTGCGGCTCGTGGCCGAAGGAAAAGTGGCGCTCGAAAACGGCAAGGCGGTATTTCGTTAGCCCACGCCGGATATTTTCGCCGACGCGTCCCACAATTTCTTTGCGTCGGCGTCGTTCTGCGCTTCCTTGGTGGGTGTGGCAATTTTCGACTTGTAGAAATAGCCGCCACTGACATCTGCCACGTCGGGCGAACTTGCGAGATAAACGATCGTTTCGGCACCCTGCTCCGGGGTCAGCGCAAAACTCTTCGCGGCCCTTACGGCAAACGACACGATCCCGCCGCTTTTGTCGCCGAACCGCGTGGCGACGAACCCGGGATGCAGGCAATTGGCCGTGACGCCGGTGCCCTTGAGCCCCCGCGCCAATTCCCGCGTGAACAGGATGTTGCACAGCTTGGAACGGCCATAGGCACCGAAGCCGCTATAGCCGTGTTCGGATTGCAGGTCGTCGAAATTGAGCTTCGCGCCCTTGTGCGCATCGGAAGAGGTCGAGACGATGCGCGCGCCCTGGCCCATGCGCTGGCGCAAGAGGTTGGTCACCACGAAATACGCCATGTGGTTTACGGCGAAGGTCATTTCGAGGCCGTCCGCGGAGAGCTTGCGCGTGTTGAACAGTGCACCCGCATTGTTAATCAGCACATCGATCCTGGGTTCGGCCGCCGCGATCTCCGCCGATACTCGTTTCATTTCCGAAATGCGCGACAGGTCGGCGTAATAGGCCGCGTGCGCCTGCCCCGGCGCGATGGCCCGCAGATGTTTGAGCGTTTCCTCGCCGCGCGCCCTGTCGCGGGCGATGAACACGATGCGGGCGCCTTTGGCCGCGAGCCGGTCGGCGGCGACCTCCCCGATGCCAGACGTTGCTCCGGTGACGACGACGGTGGTGCCCTGCATGGAAAACCCTCCGAGGAATTCAGCGCCGCCCGAACCGGCTCATCCGACGATTTCGAGTTCGCTGAAGAAGAAGCGAATCTCTTCGCGGGCGGTTTCGGGCGCATCCGAGCCGTGCACCGAATTGGCTTCGATCGATTCGGCGAAATCCTTGCGGATCGTGCCGGCCGCAGCCTTCGCGGGATCGGTTGCGCCCATTACTTCGCGGTTCTTTGCGATAGCGCTTTCGCCTTCCAGCACCTGCACCACCACGGGGCCAGAAGTCATGAATTCGACCAGGCCGCGGAAGAACGGCCGCGCCTTGTGCACATTGTAGAACGCTTCGGCCACTTCGGTGGAAAGGCGCATGCGCTTCTGCGCCACGACGCGAAGGCCCGCTTTCTCGAAACGCGCCACGATCTGGCCCGTCAGGTTCCGCCGGGTCGCATCCGGCTTGATGATCGAAAGCGTCTGTTCGAACGCCATGGGCAAACTCCATGTCTGGAAGGAGGGGCCTTATAGAAGCGGCTTTGCGAAGCCGCAAGCCGTGCTAGAAGCCGCGCCCAGGAGCGTGGAATGCTGTCGATTGAAAACGTCATATACCGGATTGCCGGCCGCGAAATTCTCGCGGGCGCGAGCGCGCGCCTGCCGGCAGGCCGCCGGATCGGGCTCGTCGGCCGGAACGGCACCGGCAAGACCACCTTGATCAAGCTGATCCTGGGCGAGCTGCATCTCGACGGCGGCGACATCACCAAGCCCGCGAACTGGCGCATCGGCACGGTCGCACAGGAGGCGCCCGGGGGGCCGCAGACCCTCGTGGAAACCGTGCTGGCCGCCGAGCCGGAGCGGATGGGACTGCTGGCCCGTTCCGAAACCGAGACCGATCCCCACAAGCTGGGCGACATTCACGCCAGGCTCGAAGCGATCGACGCCTATTCGGCGCCCGCGCGCGCGGCTTCCATTCTGGCGGGCCTCGGCTTCTCCGCAGCCGAGCAGCAACGGCCCTGTTCCGAATTCTCCGGCGGCTGGCGCATGCGGGTGGCGCTCGCCGCCATCCTGTTCGCCGCCCCCGATCTTCTGCTGCTCGACGAGCCCACCAACTATCTCGATCTCGAAGGCGTGCTGTGGCTGGAGGACTATCTCAAGCGCTATCGCGGCAGCGTGCTCATCGTCAGCCATGACCGCGACCTTCTCAACACGGTGGCGGAATTCATCCTGCATCTGGAGCACGGCAAGCTCACGCTCTACACGGGCGGCTACGACACCTTCGCGCAGACGCGTGCCGCCAAGCGCGCACTCGATACGGCATTCGTGAAAAAGCAGGAGGCCGCGCGCAAGCACATGCAGGCCTTCGTCGACCGCTTCCGTTACAAAGCCTCGAAGGCGCGCCAGGCGCAGAGCCGCATCAAGATGCTGGCGAAGCTTCAGACGGTGGACATTCCTCTGGACGAACACGTCACGCCGATCCGATTGCCGAAGCCGGAACAGACAAATCCGCCGCTGCTGTCGCTCGATCGCGTGTCCGTGGGCTACGAACCGGGCAAACCGGTGTTGACGAAAATCTCGCTGCGCTTCGATCCCGACGATCGCATTGCGCTCCTGGGCAAGAACGGCAACGGCAAATCGACACTCGCCAAATTGCTGGCGGGAAAGCTTGTCGCCGAATCCGGCGACGTGATCCGTTCGCGCAAGCTCGTGCCCGGTTATTTTGCGCAGCATCAGCTGGAAGAACTCGACGGCGCGATGACGCCGATCCAGACGCTTGCGAAATTGCGGCCGAAACTGACCGAACAGGAATTGCGCAACCGGCTGGGCGGCTTCGGCTTCTCCGCCGACAAGGCGCGGACGCTGGTGGGAAATCTCTCGGGCGGCGAGCGGGCGCGCCTGATGCTCGCGCTGACGACGCTGGACAGACCCAACCTGCTGCTTCTGGACGAACCGACCAACCATCTCGACATCGATGCGCGCGAGCAATTGCTCGCGGCCCTCAACGATTTCGAAGGCGCCGTCGTTCTCATCAGCCACGATCGGCGCCTGATCGAGGCGACCTCGGACCGGCTGCTGCTGGTCGCCAATGGCGGCGTGGAGCCGTTCGACGGCGACCTCGACGATTACCGCCGCTTTCTGCTGTCGGGCGAGAACACACCCGCGCGGCGCGAGGAGCCTGCGCCCAAGATCAATAAAGAAGACGCACGCCGCGAATCCGCGGAGCGGCGGCGTCATCTGAAACCGTTGAAGGAAAAAGTGGAAGCGGCAGAGCACCAGATCGCGGACCTGACGGCGGAGATCAAGAAATATGATGCGGCGCTTGCGGACCCCCTGCTGTTTTCGCGCGACCCGCAAAAAGGCAACGCCGTCTCGAAGAAACGCGCCGACGCGGTGCGCAAGCTGCAGGCTGCGGAAGCCCGCTGGCTGGCGATCAATGAAGAATACGAATCGGCGATGGCGGGTGCGTGATGGGTGCGTTCGAGCACATCATTATGCTTTTGTCTTTCGTCTATGCGTTGGCGTTGACTCATTTGCTGTCAGGCGTCGTCGCGTTGATCCGCGCCGACAGGCGCGTACGGGTTTCCTGGATTTATGCGTTCTGGATGCTCAATGCATTCGTCACCATCCTCGCGGACTGGATCAGCTTCTGGGACATGCGCACCCTCCCGAGCTGGAGCATTCTGACAATCGTTTTCACGATGCTGATGGCAATCGTGAATTATCTGCAGGCGGCGCTGGTGTGTCCCGAAGTGCCGGCTGAAGGTCTGGTGGATTTGAATGCCTTCCACGCCGAGCAGGGCCGACGCTATATCGGCGCATTCCTGGCCTCGGTTTTGTTGGCGCTTATCGGCAATTTCGTTTTCGGGAATATGCTGAATGTCTCAGAATGGACCGCACAAAATGTCGCTGTGGTGCCAATGGCGATCGCGGCCGCGCTTGCGATGATTTTCCGCGCACGCTGGGTTCAGATCGCAATGCCGATCGTGCTGACGGGGCTGTGGATTTACTATTTCAGCTTTTTGCAAGGCGCGCTGAAATGAGGATGTTACTTTAACGCGGTCCGCGCGATGTCGCCCCATTCTTTTTGCGCCCGACGATAGTGGCGCGGAGCGCCGTCGAGAGATTTGACGACCTCCAGAAAGACGGTCCGCGCTTCGTCTGCGGCACCCATCTTTTGAAGCATCATCGCATAACGGCAGCGCGCTTCCTCGCCCGCGAAATATCGCGCGAGCTTGCGATACTCCTCGAGCGCCTCCTGGTCCTTGCCCTGCAGCTCGAGCGCGCGGGCGTAGATCATATGTGCGTCGCTTGACGAGAAATTCGGATCGGCTTTCTGTAGCGCATCGAGACTCGCCTGCGCACCCGCCCCGTCACCGTTCAGGAATTG
>JBEKLK010000039.1:0-15409 GCA_050010235.1 Rhizomicrobium sp. | reverse complement strand
GACCGGAGCAACGCGCATTTGCGCGCGCTTTTGATCCGGCTGCACGTGTATCTTGAAGCGCAAGCCGGCGACGCGGCGCGCGCGGGCGAAAGACGCATCTGGGAGGTGCTGAAGGCCTCCGCTGCGAGACGGCTTCTGAAGTCTCCCGTCGGATGAAGCCCTATCGCGGGGTCGCTCTTCGCCTCGCGCTGGCCCAAGGCGCATCCGGATTGATCGGCGGCGCGGGCACACCTTTTTTCGGCGCCTGGCTGGGCTGGAAAGGGCTCTCACCCACTGAGATCGGCACATTGCTGTCGGCCGGGCTTCTGTTGCGCGTGGCCGTTTTGCCGATGACGGGGCTGATCGCAGACGCCCGCAACGACCGGCGCAGCGTGATGATCGCGCTTTATCTCGTGGTCACGGCGGGCTATCTCGCGCTCAACGCAGTCAATACACCGCTCCTGCTGTTCGTGGCAGCCGTTCCCGCGAGCGTCGCGCTGGGGGCGGTCAACCCGCTTCTGGAAAGCGTCAGCGTACGCCTCGCCGATCGCTTCGGCTTCGACTACGGCCATGTGCGGCTCTGGGCATCGACCGCCTTCGTGGCCGGCAATGTCGTGGCGGGCGCCTGCGTGTCGCTGTTCGGGCTGGTGGTGATCGCGCCATGGCTTGCGGTGGCCATCATCCTGAATGTCATTGCGGTCTATGCGCTGCCCGCGGCTCCAACGACACGAGAGCGCGGAAATTTGCGCGTGCGCATGGGCGCGACATTCGCAGAAGCGCACGAATTGATGCGCTCGCGCATTTTCCTGCTCTTTCTCGTGGCCGCGAGCTTCGACCAGGGTTCGCATGCGCTTTACTATGCTTTGGGCGGATTGCACTGGCGCGCGCTCGGATATAGCGGCACGCTGATCGGCTTCATCTGGCCGCTGGGCGTGCTGGCGGAGATCGCGCTGTTTTCGGTTTCACTGAAGTTGTTCCGGCGTGTCGGCGCGATGACGCTCCTGATTGCGGGCACGCTTGCCTGCGCCGTGCGGTGGACGATCCTGGCCTTTGATCCACCTTTGCCCTTCGTGATCGTCGCGCAGCTTCTGCACGGCGGCACGTTTGCGCTCGCCCATCTAGGAGCGATGTATTTCATTCTCAAGGCCGTACCGCCCCGGCTCGCCGCCACGGCACAGAGCCTCTACGCTGTCTGCTCGGCGGGATTGGTTATGGGATTGGCAACTTATGCGTCCGGCCCGCTCTACGCGGCCTTTGGCGGACGCGCGTATCTTCTGATGTCGGCGATGGGATGCGTAGCGCTCATTTTCGCCGTGTTGCTTGCACGGTCATGGTCCGGCGCCCGCATCACGCAATCCGTATCGGAGGAAGCGCTCGACACGATCTGATGTTCGGGCTTCACGCCACTTGTTTCCTGGGACGCGTCTTTCCTTTCGGATGCGCCTTCTTGTAGACCTCCATGAGCCGTCCGGTGTCGATCTCGGTGTAGAGCTGCGTCGTCGAGAGCGACGCGTGACCGAGCAACTCCTGCACCGCGCGCAGATCGCCACCATTGGCGAGCAGATGCGTCGCGAAAGAATGGCGCAGCGCGTGCGGCGTCGCGCGTTCGGACAAGCCCAGGCGTCCGCGCAAATGCTGCATCAGCGCCTGCGCCTCGCGCGGGCTCATCGGCTTGCCGCGGCGCGACAGGAACAACGGCCCATGGGGCGGTTGTGCGAACGCCAGCGCGCCGGCACATTCGACATAACGCGCAACCGCCTCGCGCACCACTGGAAGCACCGGAACACTTCGCTCCTTGCGCCGCTTGCCCATGACGGTCAGCGATGCGCCCAAAGGAACGTCGCCGCGCTTGAGGCTTAATGCTTCGGAAATGCGAAGCCCCGCGCCATACAGAAGCGTGAGAAGGGCGGTATCGCGCGCCGCGATCCATTCGACATCGTGTTCGCCTGCTTCGGCGAGCGTGCGCGCCGCATCGCGTTCGCTGAGCGGCCGCGGCAAGGTGCGTGGCAGACGTGGACCGCGCACGGCGCGCGACGCAGAATTTTCAAGTATCTCCTCCCGCGCGAGATAGCGGAAGAAACTGCGTGTCGCCGACAAGGCCCGCCTGACGCCGCGCGCTCCCAAGCCATCTTCCCGGCGCAAGGTCACAAAGGCGCGAATATCGGCGGCTGAAAGCACGGCCAGCGCGCGCTCGTCGATCGCGTGACCCAGATGCTCGCGCAGAAAGTCCAGAAACCGGGAGACGTCGTCGCCATAGGCGCGCAAGGTGTGCGGGCTTGCGCGCCGTTCATGGGCGAGCGCGGCCAGCCAGCCGGTCTTCAGAGTTTCGGCAGATCGAGCCATGCGCGAATAGCGCGCTCCAGACCGCGCGCGAAAAATCCGAGATCGGCCGTGGCATCGTCGCCTTCGAAAGCACCTTCGGCATGCGAACCCAGAACATAGAGCGCGGCCGGCGCATCGCGCCCGATCCGCAGGCGAAAGGCCGCGAGGCTACGGCACTCGGCGCCGCCATTCCCAAGAAGCAGTTCGCCGCCGCCGGAAAGAATCGCCCCCATGCCTTCGCGGCCCAACACCGCCGCGATTGTGCCCGGTGCGATCAAGCGCACGCCTTCCCCGCCGGTCGGCGCCGCGCCATTTTCACTTTCGACGCACAGCGCCGCGCGATCCGCGCCGAAAGCGGCTGCCGAAGATGTCGCGACCGCAATTGTCTCTTCGAAGCTGCGCGCGTCGATCAGATCGAGCATCGCACGATGGACGCCTTCGCTCAGCCGCACTGCCTGGTCGCGTGCACCCCGGAGGCCATCGCGCTCCGCGCGCAACGCAGCGTTCTCGCATGTCAGCCGGTCGATGACGAAACGCTGCAGGTCGCGCACGTCGCTCGAGTCGAAGCGTTCCGGCAACAGAAGTGCCATCAGTTCGCCGTCCGCCGCGAGCCGCGCACGATTCATCTTGATATAAGCCTTTACCGCATCGGCGGCGGCTTCGGCAGGCACGCGGGATTCGGCGCGGTTGCTCATTGGCTTGCGTGCTTGGCGCTGGCCTTGCGCGCATCCTCGAGGAATGTGGCGAAGCCTTTGTCCGTCAAAGGATGGGAGAGCAGCTGGCGGAACACATTGGGCGGCAGCGTCGCGGCGTCCGAACCCGCCAGCGCCGCATTGCGGACATGGGTGATGTGGCGGATCGACGCCGCCAGAATCTGCGTTTTGTAATCGTAGTTGTCGTAGATCTGGCGAATGGTGCGGATCAGCTCTATCCCGTCTTCGCCCTCTTCGTCGAGGCGACCGATAAAGGGCGAAATGAAAGTCGCGCCCGCTTTCGCCGCCATCATCGCCTGCACCGGTTGAAAACAGAGCGTGACATTGACCATGAAGCCCTGGTCGCTCAACTCGCGGCAGGCTTTGAGGCCATCCCAGGTGAGCGGCACCATGATCGCGACGTTCTTGGCCACGCGGCCATAGCGTTCGCCTTCAGTGATCATGCCGGCGGCGTTCCCCGCGAGCACCTCGGCGCTGACGGGACCGGTTACCATGGCGCAAATCTGTTCCAGCGAATCGATAAAGTTCAGGCCCGTCTTGGCGGCCAGCGACGGGTTCGTGGTCACGCCATCGACCAGCCCGGTGGCGGCGAGATTGGCGATCTTCTTGGGATCTCCACTATCGAGGAAAAGCTTCATGTGCGTGAGCATTGACCAATGAGAATCGGTCTGGAAAGTGTACCTATGAAGGACGCTGCCTTGAAGCCCCGCTCCGCGACAGAACGCGCTGGTGTGCTCCTGCCGCTGCCGCTCTCCGGCGCTTATGACTATCGCCTCGCGGAACCGCTTCCGCGCGGAACCTTAGTCCTGGCCCCGCTTGGCGCGCGCGAAGCGCTGGGTGTGGTGTGGGGCAATGGCGAGGGCACGATCGCCGATGCGCGTCTCAAAGATGCCACACCCCTCGAAGGAAATCCGCGGCTGCCGGAGCGGCTGTGCGATTTCATCGACTGGGTGGCGCGCTATACGCTCGCGCCGCCGGGCATGGTTCTCGCGCTCGCCCTGCGCACGCGCCAGGCGTTCGAACCTGAAATTCCTCGCATTGCGTACGCGCGTGGCGACGTGACGCCCCAGCGGATGACCCCCGCACGCGCACGCGCGCTCGCGCTTTCCCGCGATGGATTGGCGCGCAGCGTGGCTGCACTCGCGCAGGAAGCGAACGTCACGCCGCAGGTCGTGCGCGGGCTGATCGAATGTGGCGCGCTGATCGAGACAGAATTGCCGGAATTTGCGCCTCTCGGCATTCCGGACCCCGCGTTCGCGCCGACCACGCTCAATACAGAGCAAAAGGACGCCGCGGGCGCGCTCGCCGAAGACGTGAAAGCGGGGCGCTATTCGGTGACGTTGCTCGACGGCGTGACAGGCTCGGGCAAGACGGAAACCTATTTCGACGCGATCGCCGAGGCGCTCAAGCGCGGCAAACAGAGTTTGATCCTGTTGCCGGAAATCGCGCTGACGGTGCAGTTCCTCGAGCGCTTCGCCGAACGTTTCGGCTGCCGTCCGGCGGAATGGCATTCCGACCTGTCGCAGAAGGAACGCCGCCGCAACTATCGCGCCGTCATGCGTGGCGAAGCCCGTGTGGTGGTCGGCGCGCGCTCGGCGTTGTTCCTGCCGTTCAGCGAACTCGGGCTCATCATCGTCGACGAGGAACATGAGCAAGCCTACAAACAGGAAGACGGCGTCATTTACAACGCGCGCGACATGGCGGTCGTGCGCGGGCACATCGAGCAGTGCCCCGTCGTGCTTGCCAGCGCCACGCCGTCGCTCGAAACATATGTCAACGCGACGAGCGGGCGATATCAGTGGCTCAAGCTGCCGCAGCGTCACGGACCGGCCGTGATGCCCGAAATCCGGATGATCGATCTGCGCCAGATGCGCAATGAACCGGGCACCTGGCTCTCGCTGCCGCTGCGCGAAGCGCTGGCGGCCACGCTCGGCAGCGGCGAACAGGCGATGCTGTTCCTGAATCGGCGCGGCTATGCCCCGCTTACGCTGTGCGAAGCGTGCGGGCACAAGATGATCTGCCGAAATTGCTCGGCCTGGCTCGTCGAGCATCGCTATCAACGCCGGCTTGCCTGTCATCACTGCGGTTTCGAGATGCCGACACCGCTCAATTGCCCGCAATGCAACGCGGAGAAATCTCTCGTCGCCTGCGGGCCCGGCGTCGAGCGCGTGGCGGAGGAATTTGCAGCGATTTTCCCCGATGCGCGCATGGCGATCGCGTCCAGCGACACCATGCATGGGCCGGCAGAAACGCAAGCGGCCATCCGCGCCATGGCGAAACGCGAAATCGATGTGCTGGTCGGCACACAGATCGTGGCCAAGGGCCATCATTTTCCACAATTGACTTTAGTCGGAGTGGTCGATGCCGATCTCGGCGGTTCGGACGGCGATCTCCGCTCGCGCGAGCGCACTTTTCAGATGCTGCATCAGGTGTCGGGTCGCGCCGGTCGCGCGGAACGGCCGGGACTGGTCCTGATCCAGACCCGCAATCCGGAAGACGCGGTGATGAAGGCGCTGGCGAGCGGCGACCGCAATACGTTTCTCGAACAGGAGCGCATCTTTCGCGAGCGTGCAGGCGCGCCGCCTTTCGGACGGCTGGCGGCGCTCATTCTGTCAAGTCCGGACGGCGAAGCGGTGCGCGATGCGGGACGCACTTTGGCGAAAGCGGCACCGTCAGCGCGCGGTACCAAAATCTGGGGACCGACGCCCGCGTTCTATCACGTGCTGCGGGGACAGACGCGCGAGCGTCTTCTGCTTCAGACGGAACGCAGCGTCGATATCCAGGCCTATCTGCGCGCCTGGCTCGCGCCGGTGAAACTGCCCGGCGGCATCAGGCTGACGGTGGACGTCGATCCGATCAGCTTTTTCTAGTTCGTTTTTCTGCTACTGAAACTCCCGCACGTCCACGAGATGGCCGGCAATTGCGGCAGCGGCCGCCATGGCGGGGCTCATCAGATGCGTACGCCCGCCGCGGCCCTGGCGGCCTTCGAAATTGCGATTGGAAGTGGACGCGCAACGCTCACCCGGCTCCAACCGGTCCGCATTCATCGCAAGACACATCGAACATCCCGGCTCGCGCCATTCGAATCCCGCGGCCGTGAAAATCTCGTCGAGGCCTTCCTGTTCGGCCTGCTCTTTCACCAGTCCCGAACCGGGTACAACCATCGCGCCGACATGTTCGGCCACTTTGCGACCGCGCGCGATCGCGGCGGCTGCGCGCAGATCCTCGATGCGGCCATTGGTGCAGGAGCCGATGAACACGCGATCGATGCGCACATCCACGAGCGCGGTGCCGGGCATGAGATCCATATAGGCAAGCGCGCGCTCAAGACCGGCACGAATTCCATCGTCGGTCACACCTGCAGGATCGGGAACACTTGCCGTCACCGGCAACGCCTGCTCGGGACTTGTGCCCCAGGTGACCATCGGCGGAATCTCGGCCGCATCCAGGGAAAGTTCGACATCGAATTTTGCGTCGTCGTCGGATTTGAGCGTGCGCCAAAATCTTACGGCGCCTTCGAACGCGGCCGCTTTCGGTGCGCGGGGACGGCCGGCGACATAAGCGAACGTCGTCTCGTCGGCCGCAACGAGACCGGCACGCGCACCCGCTTCGATGGTCATGTTGCAAAGGGTCATGCGACCCTCCATCGAAAGCGCCGTGACGGCCTCGCCGGCATATTCGATCACATAACCCGTGCCGCCCGCCGTTCCGATCTTCGCGATGATGGCGAGCGCCATGTCTTTCGCCGTCACGCCCAGGGGCAGTTTTCCGTTCACGGTCACGCGCATATTTTTGGCGCGGTTCATCAACAGCGTCTGCGTCGCGAGCACATGCTCGACTTCGCTGGTGCCGATGCCGAAGGCCAGCGCGCCGAACGCGCCATGCGTGGAGGTGTGCGAATCGCCGCAGACGATAGTCGTTCCCGGCAAGGTCCAGCCCTGCTCCGGGCCCACGATGTGGACGATTCCCTGGCGGATATCGCTCATGGGAAAATATTCGATGCCGAACTCGCGCGTGTTCGCTTCAAGCGTCGCAATCTGCTGGGCGGATTCCGGATCGGCGATGCCTGCGGCGCGATTGGTGGTCGGTACATTATGATCGGCGACGGCCAACGTCAGATCGGGACGGCGCACCTTGCGGCCCGCCGCGCGCAGACCTTCGAACGCCTGCGGACTTGTCACCTCATGGACGAGATGGCGGTCGATATAGAGCGCGCTCGTTTCGCCCGGCGTCTCGTGCACGAGATGTGCATCCCAGATTTTGTCGTACAGCGTTTTGGCCATGGCCGGTCACAGGTTAGCTGGCTCCGTAACAACACGAGGCACGCAATCTCTGCAAGGAGAATCGCGCGACGCGGCAAAGCCGCCCGGTTTAATGGCTGGAAAAATAAAGCAGCCCCATGATGATCACGACGGCAACGAACTGGGCGATGATCCGGTAGCGCATCAGCCGGTTCGACCATTTGCGCGCGAAATCGCCACCGACCCACAGGGTGGAAAGACCGGCAATCAGGATCGCCAGGACGACCGCAATGGCGATGGCAACGAGAATTTTTCCGTTCATGGCGCGGACGCCTGGGTTAAGGGAGGCGCGCCCGGCACGGGCTTGGGTGCCCAGCCTGCCGCCTTGCCGGCCAGTTCGCGGAAGCGCGTGGACGCGGTGGACAATCTTTCGCTCCACACCGGGTCAGGTGTCTGACCTTCGATGGTCTTGAAGAAGACCTGCATGAGGGCGGCCAACGCAAAGGGTTCCAGAATCGCCGCCTTGAGCGCCCAGGCGAAGATGAAGGCGATGGCCAGAACCCATAGCGCGCCGCTATGGCCCGGCATGATCGCGGCGATGCCAGCAGCCGGCCCCAGCAGGATCAGGAAGATCGCGAGGCTGATACCCCACATGAAGAGCGCCAGCCATACGGCATTCTTGAGGAAGTGCTTGTAGTTCTGCGCATATAGAATGAGCGCGTCCTGCGCCGAGGCCCATGGGTTCGTCGTTCGCGTCCGGATCAGATAGGCGAGGATCAATTCGTCCACATAGGTGAGCGATACGCGCAGCACCGCTTCGAACAAGCGCACAAGCGTTTGCAGCGCCGGTATGGGCAGGAAGGCGGTGATCGTGTTCAGCGTGCCGGTGATGATGCGCAGCACAGCCTTGATGATCTGATCGACGCCGAACAGCACCGACGATTCCGCAAAATGCGTTTTCACAAATTCCGCGCCGTAACTGACCTGCTTCTGGCCCGCGGGGATCGGCCGGCCGTCGTAGATCTCCACCAGCACCGCAATGTGCGCGGCCTTGACCAGATAGAGCAGGTATTCGCGCGCCAGATAAAGCACGGCGCTCGTCACGCCGATACCGATCAGGCCGCCCCAGAACGCACCCGCCGCGGCATGCGATCCGACATATCCGATACCGGAGCCCACAAGCGCGCCCACACCGCCCGTCAGCAGATAGGCGACGCCGATGCCCAAATAGACCGCGAGCCTCAGGATGATGAACGGCATTGTGCGGATGACGGCACTTAACGCCTTGCCGACACTGAAATCCCACATGCGAAACTCCGTCCCGAAAGCCGGTCTCTTATATGCGATTCCCCGCGCGGGTACACGAGCGGCGGCCTGGATCTACCAGACGCCAGTGTTCGGCATGGAGGCCCAGGGTTCGGCCGGAGCCTTCGGCGCGCCGTCCTGCAACAACTCGACGGATATCCCGTCAGGCGAGCGCACGAATGCCATGTGGCCGTCACGCGGCGGGCGATTGATCGTGACGCCGCCCGTCATCAGTTTTCGGCAGGTCTCGTAGATATCGTCGACACGATAGGCTAGGTGACCGAAATTACGCCCGCCCTTGTAATCCTCGGGATCCCAGTTGTGGGTGAGCTCCACCATCGGCGCCTGCTCGGCCTGCGCGCGTTCCGCATCGCCGGGTGCCGCAAGAAAAACGAGCGTGAAACGTCCCATCTTGTTGTCGATGCGCCGGATTTCCTTGAGGCCCAACAGTTCGCAATAGAAAGCGAGCGAACGGTCGAGGTCCGCCACGCGGACCATGGTGTGCAGATAACGCATGTCGTTGCTCCGTGCAGGCCGAATTTCATTTTGCACGAATCTTGGGACGGCAACAGCGGACATTTCAAATAGTTTGCGGCGTAGGTATGGCTCCGTCACGTTTGAACAACGGCCTCAGCAGCGAGTAGATCGCGACCACGATGACGTTCGGTATCCAGGACGTGTAGGCGAGCCAGACCGACATTTCGGAATAGCTGTGGAAGTGAAAGAAGATGAAACCGAATGGTATCTGCAGGCGCAATGTCACGGCGCCAAACGTCATGGCGTAGCTGAAGCGCATCCAGATGCGGTGCTGCCCGATCTTGCGGTTCACGGCGGCGTGCCAACCGGAAATCGTTGTCCACAGCCACAAAATGGCGAGCGTCCCGAAGCCGAGACCTGCGACCGGGCCGCCGGATGCGAACGGCGCGGTTGCCAGCGCTGCGACGCCTCCGACAACGCAGGCGAAAACATAAATGCGGCCCATCCAGCGGTGCAAGCGCGGCCTTTTTGCGCGAAGCCCCGGTATGAACTGCCAGGGTCCGACAAGGAGCGCGATAGGCGCCACGATCATATGCGTCAGCGCCTGCAGCGGGACTTTTGCAATCACGCCCCGGATGCCCTGATCGACCCCGAGCCAGATGTTTGCAGGAACCGCCGTATAGCGCAGCGCGTGCAGCGCCACGCCGATAGCCAGAAAGGCGAGAGTATAGCGACCGAATTTGACGAGCCCGTTTTCCATGGACAGCTCCCGCGGCTTGATCTAAACAGTGTCAAGCTTGAATAACCCGCGATTTTAACAGTGTCAAGATGACGACAAAAAAACGCGTTTCCGCGAAAAAAGCCGGCCCGAAACGCGGGACGGCGAGGCCTGCCGTGCGTCCACGGCCCTATCATCACGGGGATCTGCGCGAAAAACTGATCGCGGCGACGGAAGCCCTGATCCTCGAGCGTGGCGTGGACGGCTTCTCGCTGCGCGAAGTGGCGCGCCGCGCCGGCGTATCGCCGGCGGCGCCCGCGCATCATTTCGGCGATACGAAAGGGCTGTTGTCGGAAGTCGCACGGCTCGGCTTCAAGGATTTCGGCGACGCGCTGGAGGAAGCCGACCGGCGCGGCGGCAACGATCCGGCCAAAAGACTGAACGAGCAGGGTCTGGCCTATGTAAATTTTGCGCTCAAGAATCCGGCGCGCTTCACGCTCATGTTCCGGCACGGCAAATACGACATGACGAACAAGGATCTGCAAGTCGTCGCGGATCGTTCGTTCCGCGTGCTTGAAGATGCGATACGCGCGGCCCAGGGATTGGCTCCCGGGGCGGACATGACACCGAACGCATACGGCTTAATGCTTGCGACATGGTCCATCGTCCATGGCTTTGCGCATCTGGCACTTGGCGGAGAGTTGGATAACGCAGCGCAATCGTGGGGCGGACAGGAGATGATTCTCAAATCATTCCTTCCACTCACGCTAAAGTATTTGCCGATCCCGGCGCCGCACAAATAGCGGCGCTATTGCGGCGGACCTTCCACAGCAATTCCATCTGCGTGAAGCCGTTCCAGAACGCCGTTCTTGCGCAAGAGCTGTCCGATGCCGACGACGGCGATGGTGCGGCCGCCTTCGCCGAGCGCCGCTTCGATAGCGCCCACCGTGTCGGCAATCGAGCGTTTCTCGAGTTCGGAGGCCACCGGCGCGAGCGCCAGCAGGCATTCGAAAACATTCGACTCCGAATAATGAGTCTTGACGCCCGCGACATTTCCGATCGCCCAGGCATCGGCGGCGGCGGCGGCATGTTCATTCTCGAATTCGACATCGTTTATGGCGGCCTCGACACAGGCGCGGCTCGTTTCGGGCGGCGATTTCAGCACCGCTTCGATGCTCGGCATCGCGTCGTAGGTGGCGATATGCCGGACTTCGACATCATGCCGCCGCGCAAGCGATTCGATCGTGTCGGCGGGTTCGTCCAATGTCATCGCATTGGCCTTCAGGAAATCGCCTTCCAGTTTCAGTGCGACAAGGGCCGGCGCGTCGCCGTCATAGCGATCGGCATCGCGATGCACGACCCCGCGCGCAACGGTGAACCGCGCAGCCAGCGGCGCGCCCAGTACGCCGTCGAGCGTTTTTCCGTCCTGCAGACTCAGCAGGCTGCGTTCGGTCAGCAGGAACCACGCACTTTGAAACAGGGTTGCGCTGGCGCGCGGCGGCAACAACACAAGGCGTGTGCCGTCGAGGAGTTTCGCCAGATGGTTCTGGTTCCAGACGAAATCCTTCGGGATCGGATCCACCACGCCCAGAATCCAAACCTCGGATTGCCCCCTGGTCGCGTGCCAATAGGCGGGACCGGTCGACTGCGCGGTAACTGTCACCTCTTCGACCGACCAATCGGTGGATTGCGGCGGCGGTGCCTGAGCAAAGGAGGCCGTCGCGGTCAAGGTCGACAGCGGCGCGATCGAAAGCAGGAACAGGCAGACCGCACGCATGACGTCACGCCATCTCATCGATGGCATCGTCGGACAACCCGCCGGGGACGATGGTAACGGGAATGGGATATTCGCCGCCTGCCACCATGGAAACCAGCGGCCCCGGACCTTCCTTGGAGGTTCCCGACGCGAGTACGAGAATCGAAATGTCGTTGTCGCTCTTGAGCAATTCGATCACGCATTCCTTGGCGTGGCCGTGCAGGATCACAAGCTCCGGCAGGATGCCCGACAAATCGTTCACATCCTTTGCCGCATTATGCAAAAGGCTTTCGGCTTCCTGATGCGCTTCATCGCGCATGATTTCCTCGACCCCGCGCCATTGCTGGAAATCCGCCAATTGGGCCACGCACAGCATGGTGACCCGGCCACCCGTGTGCTGGGCGCGGCGCGTGGCGAAGCGGATCGCCACCCGGCATTCCGGCGTCTTGTCGACCACGACGAGGAATTTGCGCGGTCGCGCAACATGTCCGGATTTCGAAGATATGTCGCTCATTTTGCCGATGCTGCCATTCCCAAGCCGCGCCCGGCAAGGCCGGATCAATTGTTCGGAGTCAACAACGCCTTCAACGCATAAACGAATTCCAGCGCCGCCTTGGGCGTGAGGGAATCGGGCAGCACCTCGCGCAACGCTTCCTCGACCGCATTTGACTTCGCATCGGCCCTGGTGGACGGCACGGCGGAGAACAACGGCAGGTCATCGATGCGCGCCAGCGGCTTGTGACCCTCGCGGCCTTCTTCGAGCGCGCGCAAGACCTCCTCGGCGCGCGCGACGACGGCTTGCGGCAGGCCGGCAAGCTTCGCCACGTGGATGCCATAGGAGCGATCGGCTGCTCCCGGCGCCACCTCGTGCAGGAACACGATGGAGTCGTTCCATTCGCTCACCCGTATGGTGACGCAGGCGAGCCGGTTCAAGCGCTCCGACAATGCCGTCATCTCGTGATAGTGCGTGGCGAAAAGCGCGCGCGAACGATTGCGCTCGTGCAGATGTTCGACCGTCGCCCAGGCGATGGCGAGTCCGTCGAATGTCGCCGTGCCGCGGCCGATCTCGTCGAGAATGACGAGGCTCTTCTCCGTCGCCTGATTGAGGATAACGGCCGTCTCCACCATCTCGACCATGAAGGTGGATCGGCCGCGCGCGAGATCGTCGGCCGCGCCCACGCGGCTGAACAGCCGATCCACGATGCCGATATGCGCGTCGTCAGCCGGCACGAATGCGCCCATCTGTGCCAGGATTGCGATCAGTGCGTTCTGACGCAGGAAGGTGGACTTACCGGCCATGTTGGGTCCGGTCACAAGCCACAGACGCCCGCGCCCTTCCGGCGATAGATCGCAATCATTGGGCACGAACGGATTGACGTTCGCCTGGGCGAGGGCCGCTTCGACGACGGAATGCCGCCCGCGCCGGATCGTGAATGCGAGACTTGAATCGACCTTGGGCCGCACCTGTCGCTCCGCAACCGCGAGTTCGCCAAGGGCAGACGTCACATCGAGACGCGCCAGCGCACCGGCAATATCGGACAGGTGAACGCTTGCCGCCATCGCTTCGGCCGTCATCGCTTCGAACAACTCGCCCTCGAGCGCCAGCGCCTGCTCGGCCGCTTCCGCAATACGGCTCGCCAGATTGGCGAGCTCGTCGGTCGAGAAGCGCACGGCGCTGCCGATGGTCTGACGGTGACGGAACAAATCGCGCGCCGCGCTCGCCAGCAATTTCTCCGCGTTGGGCGGCGTCAATTCGATGAAATAGCCCAGCACGCCATTGTGCTTGATGCGAAGTGCCCCGACGCCGCTCGATTCGCGATATTTCGCCTCGAGACTTGCGATCACCCTGCGGCTTTCGTCGCGCAAGGCGCGCACTTCGTCGAGCGGCGCATGCGCATCTGCCGCGATAAATCCACCGTCGCGCGCGAGAAATGGCGGCTCCCGCACCAGCAACCGTTCGAGCATATCCGCCAGCGCACTCGCGCGTGCAATGCCTTCGACAAGCGCCGCGCGTGCCTCCGCCGCCTCGCCCGGAGATGGTTTGAGCGGATCGTCGAGAACGCCAAGGCTTTCACGCAAAGCGCGCGCCGCCTTGATGCCATCGCGCAGCGCGCCCAGATCGCGCGGCCCCCCGCGCCCAACTGAGATGCGCGCGAGTGCGCGCGCAATATCCGGCGCGCGGCGTAAATCTTCGCGCAAAGCGCGCCGCAGATCGGGATCACTCGCGAAAAACGCCACCGCATCCTGGCGCGTGAAGATCGCACCCGGATCCGTCAGAGGCGACGACAACCGCGCCGCCAATTCGCGTGCACCGGCGGCAGTGACCGTACGGTCGATGACGGCAAGCAGGCTTCCCGCGCGCGCGCCGGACAACGTCTCCGTCAATTCGAGATTGCGCCGCGTGGCGGGATCGATGCCCATGAACGCGCGCTCTTGTGTGCGCAACAATGTCTTGAGCGCCGGCAGCTTTCCTTTTTGCGTCAGTTCGAGATAACCGACCAGCGCGCCGGCGGCGGACAGTTCCGCGCGGCTGAACGCGCCGAACGCGTCGAGGGCGGCCACACGATAGAGGGCCTTGAGCGCCCGCTCGCCCACGCCCGAATCGAACTTCGAACCAGGCAACGGCGTGAGAGCCGGTCCCAGAGATTTGAGCAGCGGCGCGAATTCTTCGTCGGCCAACAAACTGTCGGGGGCCAAAAGCTCGCGCGGACCGATGCGCGCGAGTTCCGCCGCCAGGTCGGCAGCGGCAACCGGTCCTACCTTGAACTCGCCAGCGGACATATCGGCGGACGCCAGCGCGAAATCGCCGCCGGCCCGGCCGAGGCTCGCGAGAATATTCGCCGAGCGCGCTTCAAGCAGCGAGTCTTCGGTCAGAGTTCCCGGGGTCACGAGCCGGATCACCTCGCGACGGACCACCGACTTGGCGCCCCGGCGTTTGGCTTCGGCCGGGTCTTCCATCTGTTCGCAGACCGCGACGCGGAACCCCTTGCGGATCAGTTTCTCGAGATATTGCTCGGCCGCATGGACCGGCACGCCGCACATGGGGATATCGTCGCCCTGATGCCGGCCGCGCTTGGTCAGCGCGATGTCGAGTGCTTCCGACGCCTTCACCGCGTCGTCGAAGAACAGCTCATAGAAGTCCCCCATGCGGTAGAACAGCAGGTATTCGCGATTGGCCGCCTTGATTTCGAGATACTGCGCCATCATGGGCGTGGCGCTCTCGGCCTCGGGGGTGACATGCTCGTTCATGGCCGGACACTAGCAGATGCCCGGTCCGCCAGTGCAGCCCAGCTTCGTCAAGCCATTGAAAGCGGAGGGTCGCCGGGTCGATATTCTGTGGATTGGTTCGATCGGAACAGCCATGCCCAACGCCCAAAAGCCGTCCTTCACCCAGGAGGAGGCGCTCGCCTTCCACTCGACCGGCAAGCCCGGCAAGATCGAGATCAACGCCACCAAGCCCATGGCGACGCAGCGGGACCTGAGTCTCGCCTATTCGCCCGGTGTGGCCGTGCCGGTGCGTGCGATCGCGGAGCGGCCCGATGCCGTCTTCGATTACACCGCCAAGGGCAATTTCGTGGCGGTGATCTCGAACGGCACTGCCATTCTGGGTTTGGGTGATCTGGGCCCGCTGGCGGCCAAGCCCGTGATGGAAGGCAAGGCCGTGCTCTTCAAGCGCTTCGCCGATGTCGACGCGATCGATATCGAAGTCGACACCACGGACATCGACGCCTTCGTCAATTGCGTGCGCTATCTGGGACCGAGCTTCGGCGGCATCAATCTCGAAGACATCAAGGCGCCCGACTGCTTCGTGATCGAAGAGCGGTTGCGCGAGCTGATGGACATTCCCGTCTTCCATGACGACCAACACGGCACCGCGATCATCTCGACGGCCGGCGTG
>JBEKLK010000038.1:0-15541 GCA_050010235.1 Rhizomicrobium sp. | reverse complement strand
ATGCGCCACGCCGGCATTCTCTGATGGCCAAGCGCAAGGATCCCGAAAACAAGGTGGTGGCCGACAATCGCAAGGCGCGCCACGCCTATGCGATCGAATCCACGCTGGAAGCGGGGATCGTGCTGCACGGTTCGGAAGTGAAGGCGCTGCGCGGCGGCAAGGCGACCATCGCGGAATCCTATGCCCAGGCGAAGGACGGCGAGATCTTCCTGATCAACGCCTATATCCCCGAATACAACATGGCGAACCGCTTCAATCATGAGCCGCGTCGCGCCCGCAAGGTGCTGGTGCGCAAGACGGAAGTGCGAAGGCTCGCCGCCGCCATCCAGCGCGAAGGCATGACGCTCATCCCCTTGCGGCTCTATTTCAACCCGCGCGGCATCGCCAAGCTGGAACTCGGCATCGCGAAGGGCAAGAAGCTGCACGACAAGCGCGAGACCGAGAAGCAGCGCGACTGGGCCCGCGACAAGGCGCGGCTGATGCGGGCGAAAGGCTGACGCGATGGCCGTGGACGACGCTTCCGACGGGCCCGAGCTCAAAGGCCATATCAAGGAGAAACTGATCCGCTCCAAGCGGCAATGGGCGGAGCAGGGCCGGCTTCTCACAGGCCACGCGGACGCGAAGCGCGCCAATCGCCTGCCGCCGGGCCAGAAGGAAGTGAAGAACTGGCCGGTGCTCGATCTCGGCGTGCAGCCCGACGTGAAGCCGGAGAAATGGCGCCTGCGCGTGACGGGCCTCGTGGAAAACACGCTTCACTGGACCCTGCCGGAATTCCAGGCGCTCGCGCAGGAGGAATTCGAAAGCGACATCCACTGCGTCACGGCGTGGAGCCGCTACGACAACCATTGGCAGGGTGTTTCATCCCGCACGATTTTGGATTTGGTGAAACCGAAGCCCGAAGCGCGCCACGTCGTGTTCCACGCCTATGACGGCTACACCACCAATGTGAAGCTGGACGTCTTCGCCGAGCCCGACGTGCTGCTCGCGACACATTGGGAGGGAAAGCCTCTGCCGCGCGACCATGGCGGCCCGGTGCGCGTCGTGATCCCCCAATGGTATTTCTGGAAAAGCGCCAAATGGGTGAACCGGATCGAGTTCACAGCCGAAGACCGCCCGGGGTTCTGGGAGGTCCGCGGCTATCACAACGAAGGCGATCCGTGGAAAGAGGAGCGGTATAGTTGAGGGGCAGCGACGACGCAGCCAAATCATGCGCGGTGATCGGCGTCCAACCCGAGTGATCACTATCGTCGCGGACGATATTCCGCGACCATCGCCAGCCGATTTAACCACTCAGTGTCCCACTGCGTGAGACCAACATAGACGAACCCCGTTCCCGGTGCGCCGCCAAAGCTCTTAAGCCACGCACCCGCGAGCCCGCTGTCGTCTATCGAAAGGGCGGTTATTTCGTTCGTTATCGGAATGCCCCAGAAACCGATCCACCAGTCCGGAAGGTCCCAGGCGCGACCGGCGGCCGTAACCCGATTGTTGCTCACTTCGTCCTGGAGCGCGCCTCGATACGAAATTCCCAGCAAGCTGCCCGCGGCGTCCCAGTGGACCGCCATATCCACAACATGATTGTCCTTATCGAAGATGAGTTCCCTCAGCGTCGGTGGGTTGCCAACCCAGACAACCTTCCCACCGGCGTTCAGATATTGTCGAAACAAGCTGCGATCCGGCGATGTTCCCACGACGGAATCGGGAAGAGTAGACGTCGCTGTGACGATGACGCTCGGCGAGCCGTCTGCAATTCGCTTCGCCAGCCAGTCTGCCAGTGTCGTCGAGCCGATAACGTCGTAGCCGCGCGCCTGGAAAAAATCCCGGAGAGCCGCTTGGTCGGCCGTTTTGATCTGCGAGCCGGCGGCTTCCAAGATGTCGGATGACTTTTGGTCGAAATAGACGGCCCGTTGAAGCTCCCTCTCACCATCGATGCGAACCGCATAAATTCCGCCGTCGTTACTCCCGAAATATACGGTGCCGTTTGCGATTGCGGGGGTCGACAATATGGCGGCCTGGGTCTGGAACTGCCACCGCTCTTTGCCTGTCGCCAGGTCGATCGCGTAAAGGCCGCCGGATTGATTTCCGACATAGAGCACCGAGCCCGCCACGACCGGTGACGACCAGACTCGGTTCGGCATTTTGAATCGCCAGAGTTCGCTGCCGTCGCCGGCATTGAGCGCATGAACGAAATAACCGTCGGCCGTGCCCTCGAATACCACGGGAGCCTGGATGGCGACCGAGGAAAGCACCCAGGTCGCGTCGTCTTTCCGATAATCGAAGGTCCATTTGAGAGTGCCCGTCGCCGCGTCGACCGCGTACAGGCGAGCGTCCCGCGATCCGATATAAACAACGCCATCGGAAACGGCAGGAGAAGCCAAAATGGCCCGCCGGTCGAACCCGTAATTCGCCGAATTGATGGAGCGTCCTTTGGTATCGAAACGCCATATCAAACGGCCGGACTCGAAATCGATGGCATAAAGGCTTCCATCGTAACTGCCGACGAATACGACGCCATTGCTGATCGCCGGAGAGGATCGGACGCGGCCGTCCGTTCGGAACTTCCAGTGCAAGCGGCCCGTTTTCGCATTGAAGGCATAGACGAGGCCATCGCCTCCGCCGACCACAACGGTGTCGTTGAGTACTGCGGCCGACGAAAGAATAAAATCGCCGTCGAATGTCGCGGGGCGCGGCCCGGCAGCGAGCTGGTCCGCGCGTTGCATGTCCGGCCCAAACCGAGCTTTCCACAACAATCTTCCAGCGGCAAAGCTTACGGCGTAGAACGTGCCTTTGTAGCTCGAGAAGAAAACCCGGCCGTTCGCGACGGCGGCGCTGGACGCCACGGCGCTATCGGCCGCGAATTTCCATTTCTCATTGCCGGTCTCGGCGTCGAGCGCGTAGAAATATCCATCCGAGCTTCCGACAAGAAGCACGCCATCGACGACAATCGGAGAAGATCGTACGGACCCGGCGGTCTGTTTTCGCCAAAGTGCGCCGCTATAGAGCCCGGTTCCCGTATCCGAAAAAACGCCGGCATGATCCAGGCTATTGCGGAACATCGCGACGGGAGACGCAACTTCAGCCATGCCCGGGCTTGTCGCGCAGATGCCGCCCAGACCGAAGCACAGCAATGTGCATAAACGGAGCGCGCGTAAGGAAAAACAGCAGCGGGAGTTTCTATCGACCGTGACAATATCGTTCATGGATTTCCCCCCAACATCGATTGCCGCCTCCGTAGAGCGTTTTTCCCGGGATCAACATCGCTGCGCACGCGCAAAGAGCACAGACCACGGAAATCGTAGAGCGTCGGTGTTCCATTTGCGACCGCGTGTGAGCGCCTCGAATAGGCGCAGACGAGTTTTTCCAATCCCGAGACGGTATTCCCGAGTCGTGCGCACGACACATGACGGCTATCTGCGCGCAGATTGTTCCAAGCCGCGTTCAGTATGGACGGAGAGGCAATAAGAATCGGGGGGCGAGACGAATTTTCGCCCGCTCTCCCGAATGAATTAGAACCACTTCGGCAGCGTGGCGGGGACCACTTCCGTCATAGAGAACGCTGCACTAGGCAGCTGCGCAGGCCGCGGCGCGACGATGCGAGACCACGGCCTGCCCGCAATGCGCGCCCGAGAGGCCGTCGCGCCGAATGGAACCGATGTTCTTGCAAACCGGAACAAATTGCCGCTCCGCGCGTTGCGGATGGAGTCTTAACGGGTTTCGCGATGTCCGCTTTCACGCTGTATGTTTTCGGTTTCATCGTCCTTTTGGCGGGCCTCGCCTATGGCGCGTTCCTGCTGCATGTTCCGCACGCTTGGATCGGAGTGGGTGCGCTGGTGATGATCGGCCTCGGCGTCATGTCGGCGGTATCGCACACCAAGCACCGCGACGCACCCACCACACCTCCCGACGCGTAATCCGAAGAACGCGGGCATTCGCGCGGCCGGTTCAATGCAAGCGGCCCTCGGCCGCTGATTTGCGCTATTGCGCCGATCAATCCGCGTCTCGCGGAACGGAACCCTGCGCCGCACGTTTGCGCTCGGAGGGGTTTCATACTGGAGATCATTTCATGAAGAATGTTCTGAGCGGCGCAGCGATGGCTGCGTTGTTGGGTTTGGGTGCGCTGGCTCTCTCGGCCGGCTCCGCATCTGCATATGTTGTCTGCAATAATGCCGGCGACTGCTGGCACACCGACCACCATTATCGCTATGGCGCCGATGTCGGCGTGCAGTTCCATCCGGACGATTGGTATTTTCATCGGGACTGGGCGCACGACAACGATCATCATTGGCGCGATTACCATGACGGCCGCGGCTACTACAGAAACGGCGTCTGGGTGACATTCTGATCGATCGTAGAATCGATGCATCCCGAACTGGGGCGGCCTCGCGGCCGCCCTTTTTCTTGGGCCTAACCGGTGAGGCTGGTCGTCGGTCTGTCCCTGCGCGCGCCGAACCCGCCGCGGATGACTTCGTAGAACAGCGGCACGAAAAAGATCGCGAGCGCCGTGGCGGAGAGCATGCCGCCGATCACGCCCGTTCCGATGTCGTTCTGGCTGGCCGCACCCGCGCCGTTTGAAATCGCCAGCGGGAAGACGCCCGCGATGAAGGCGAGCGACGTCATCAGGATCGGACGCAGGCGCAGCCTCGCCGCTTCCAGTGCGGCGTTGTGGGGGGATTCGCCGCGCGCCTGTGCATCCACCGCGAACTGCACGATCAGGATCGCGTTCTTCGCCGACAGGCCCATGGTGGTGAGCAGGCCCACCTGGAAGTAGATGTCGTTGTAGAGTCCGCGCAACGTGGCGGCCAGGATCGCGCCCACGATCCCCAGCGGAATGACAAGCATCACGGAAACGGGAATGGCCCAGCTCTCGTAGAGGGCGGCGAGCAGCAGGAACACGACCAGCACCGATATGCCGTAAAGCGCGTAGGCTTGCGAACCCGATTGCTGCTCCTGATAGGAAAGGCCCGTCCATTCCAGGCCGATGCCCCTGGGCAGTTTCGTGAACAATTTTGCGACCTCGGTCATCGCCGTGCCGGTGCTTTGTCCCGAGGCCGGCGCGCCCTGAAATTCCAGAGAGCCCACGCCGTTATAGCGCTCGAGATCGGCGGGACCGAGAATCCAGCGCACTGACGCGAAAGACGAAAACGGCGCCATCTCGCCCGAACTGCCGCGCACATACCAGCGGTCGAGATCCTCCGGCGCCATGCGGTAAGGCGCGTCGGCCTGCATGAAGACTCGCTTGACGCGGCCGCGATCGATGAAGTTGTTGATGAACTGTCCGCCCCACGCCGCATTCAGGGTGTTGTCCACATCGGCGATGGCCACGCCCTGGGCCGTCGCCTTCTCCTGATCGATGTCGATGTGCAATTGCGGCGTGTCGTCGAGGCTGTTCGGCCGGACGCCCGAAAGCAGCGGATCGCGCGCGGCGAGGCCCAGGAACCGGCCGCGCGCGCGCATCATGGCGTCGTGGCCGAGGCCGCCGCGGTCTTCCATCTCCACGTCGAAGCCGGAGGAGTTTCCCAATTCACGCACGGCCGGCGGCACCAGCGCGAACACCTGCGCGTCGCGGATTTTGGAGAATGCGCGCATTGCGGCCCGCACGATGCCCTCGGCGTGGTTGGCCGCGCCGGAGCGCAGATTCCAGTCCTTCAGATGGACGAAACTGATGGCGGTGTTCTGGCCGGAACCGGCAAAGCTGAAGCCCAGTATCATGAAGGCGGTCGCGACATTGTCCTTCTCGTCGACGAGGAAGAAATGCTCGACCTGCTTGGCGACCGCCAGGGTGCGCGCCTGCGTGGCGCCGGTGGGGAGCGTGATCTGCGTGATGATCAGGCCCTGATCCTCTTCGGGCAGGAAGGCCGTGGGCAGGCGGATGAACAGCAGCACGAGCAATACGATGATGCCGGCATAGATCAGGAGCGCCGGACGCACCCAATCGAGAAACCACCCGAGAGCCGCGCGGTATTTGCCGACGCTGTAGTCGAACGATCTGTTGAACCAGGCGAAGAAGCGCCCCTCCAGCTGCACGCCGCCTTTCGGGATCGGGTGCAGCAGGGTGGCGCACAAAGCGGGTGTCAGGATCAACGCCACGAGCACCGACAGCACCATGGCGGAAACGATGGTGATCGAGAATTGGCGATAGATGACACCCGTCGAGCCGCCGAAAAACGCCATGGGCAGGAACACGGCGGACAGCACGAGCGCAATGCCCACGAGCGCACTGGTGATCTCCCCCATGGATTTGCGCGTCGCGTCGCGAGGCGAAAGACCCTCTTCACGCATCAGGCGCTCGACATTCTCCACCACCACGATGGCATCGTCGACCAGAAGCCCGATGGCGAGCACGAGCGCGAAAAGGGTCAGCGTGTTGATCGTGTAGCCCGCCGCGGAGAGCACGCCGAACGTGCCCAGCAGAACCACCGGCACGGCGATGGCGGGGATCAATGTCGTGCGCCAATGCTGCAGGAAGATGAACATCACGATCACGACGAGGAACGTCGCTTCCACCAGGGTCTTGATCACGTCGCGGATCGAAAGCCGGATGAAGGTGGTGTTGTCCACCGGAAAGGCGAGTTTCACACCAGGCGGAAAGGTGGACGCGAGCGACTGCGCCTTGGCTTTCACGGCGTCGGCGGTGGACAGCGCATTGGCGCCGGGCGCGAGCTGGATCGCGAGCCCCGCGGCCGGCCTGCCGTTCAACCGGCTGATCTGGGAATAGTCGTCCGCGCCCATTTCGACGCGCGCGACATCGCGCAGCCGCACCAGCGCACCGCCCGTCGTGGATTTTAAAATGATGGCGCCGAATTGCGCGGGCGTCTGCAACAGCGATTGCGAGGTGACGGTGGCGTCGAGTTCCTGACCGGACACTGTCGGTTGCGCGCCGATCTCGCCGGCCGACACTTGCGCGTTTTGCGCGAGCACCGCGTTCTCCACGTCGGTGGGCGTCAGCGCAAAGCTGTTCAGCTTGTAGGGATCGAGCCAGATGCGCATGGCATATCCGGCGCCGAACACCTGCGCCTGGCCGACGCCCGGAATGCGCGACAGGGGATCCCGCAGATTGCTGACGAGAAAATCGGAAATGTCGACGTCGGTGTAGCGGCCGGTGTCGTCATAGAGCGCCACGACCAGAAGAAAGCTGGTCTGCGATTTGGTGACGACAACGCCCTGCTGCTGCACTTCCTGCGGCAGCAAAGGCGTGGCCTGCTGCACCTTGTTCTCGACCTGGACTTGCGCGATGTCCGGATTGGTGCCCGGCGCGAAGGTGGCGGTAATGTCCACACCGCCGGACGAACTGCTGGACGACGTGAAATAGAGCAGATTGTCCACGCCGGTCAGCTGCTGCTCGATCACCTGGGTGACCGAATTCTGTGCGGTCTCCGCCGACGCGCCCGGATAGAACGCGCTGATCGTCACCGACGGCGGCGCGATTGTGGGGTATTGGGTGATGGGCAGCGTATAGATGGCGAGCATGCCCGTGAGCGCGATCACGATCGCGATCACCCACGCAAAGACCGGCCGGTCGATGAAGAAATACGAAATGCCCATCAGCTTCTGGCGCCGGTTTGGGCGGACGATGCCGGGACGGCGCGGACATGGGCGCCGGGCGTCACGTTCAGCAATCCTTCCACGATCAGCCGGTCGCCGGGCGCAAGGCCGCCCGTCACCAGCCATTTGTCGCCGATCGCACGCGAGGTTTTCAGGGACCGGAGCCGGGCAATACCGCCGGGATCGACGACATAGGCGATGGGATCGCCCTTTTCGTTGCGGCTGACGCCCTGCTGTGGCGCCAGGATCGCGTTCGGTTCCACCCCTTCGATGATGGTCGCGCGCACGAACATGCCGGGCAGGAGCACGGCGTCGGGATTGGGAAAGATCGCGCGCAACGTCACTTCGCCGGTGTTCTGGTCGACGGTCACTTCGCTGAATTGCAGCTTGCCCGGTTGCGCATATTGCGCGCCGTTGTCCAGCAGCAGGGTAGCCCGCGCGTCCGCGGGCCCGTTGCGCGTCAGGCCGCCGTGCTGCATCGCCATTTCGAGATTGAGAAGTTCGGAACTCGATTGGGTGATGTCGACATAGATGGGATCGAGCGTCTGGATGGTGGCGAGCGCCGTCGTCTGATCGGCGGTGACAAGCGCGCCTTCGGTGAACGCCGAACGTCCGATGCGTCCCGAGATGGGCGCGGTGATGCGGGTATAGGCGAGATTGATGCGCGCCGTTTCGACATTGGCGAGCGCCTGTTTGTAAGCGGCCTGCACGTCGTCATAGTCCTGCGGCGCCACCGCATTGGCCTTGATCAGCATGTCGTAGCGCGTGGCCTTCGCCTTGGCGGTGGCCAGCGCGGCCAGCGCATTGTCATAGGCGGCCCGATAGAGAGCAGGGTCGATCTGGTAGAGCGGCTGGCCGGCTTTGACCGTGTCGCCTTCCTTGAACAGGCGCGCCAGCAAAATGCCGTTCACTTGCGGCCGGATATCCGAAGTTGCGTAAGGGCTCGTGCGTCCGGGCAAAACGGTCGTGAGCTGAACCGGCTGGGCGCGGATGACCACGACGCCCACCTCGGGTGCGGGCCGTGCGGGTTGGGCGCTGGGGCTGCAGCCGGCTGCCACCACGCATCCCATCAGGGCAACCCCCTTGAGGGCAGTCATGAACCTGATGGAACGCATGGGCGATTGCTCGGACGGTGACTGGAGATTGTGAGGATAGAACTACCGGGGTTTCCCTACCCTTAGCACCCGCAACAATCTAGGAAGAAAATGCCACTTTTCATGGGGTTGCGGCGTGCGGCCGGGAAAAAAGGCCGCTATGCCGCCCTATCGCGCGAAATTGATGCTTCGGGCCCTGGAACGCCGGAGGAAGTCGCCGCTAGCCCCGCGTGAGCGCGGCGATGAAATCCGCGGGCGGCGCGCTTTCGGGCCAGCTTGGCACCCCTTCGGGAACGACGATGCCCGTCATTTTCCGCTTGGTCCAGATATGCGCCACGACCTTCAGTTCGTCGCTGCGGTCAAGCGTGCCGGCGCGGACCACGACGAGACCCGGCCGCGCGCTGTTGGTATTGTAGACACGCGTCAGACAGACAGGACAGCCGCGCTGATAGGAGGTGCGGCCGCTTTCGGGCGAGGTGCGCTCGTAGAGCAATGGCTCGCCCGTCACTTTGAACAGGTTTTCCGGCACGACGAATTGCAGACTGAACGCGCTGCCCGACCAGGTCTGGCAATCGCGGCAATGGCAGGCATAGGCGTTGGGCAACGCGTCGAGGCTCACGCGATAGCGAATCCGGCCGCAGCGGCAGCCCCCTTCGATGGTGTCGGCCATAATATCTGTCCTCTTTGCGCGTCCTTTATACTTCCAGCCGATCGCCGGGGCGAGCCACGATGGTGTAGAGCGCCGGCATGAGGAAAACGCTGATCAGAAGACGCGAGAACAGGCCGCTGACGATCACCAGCGCGAACGGTCTTTGCGAATCCGTGCCGACGCCCGTCGCCAGCGCGGCCGGCAACAGCCCCAGCGCCGCCACCAGCGCCGTCATCATGATCGGCCGCAGCCGCAGGATGGCGCCTTCGCGGATCGCTTCGGTGACGCCGGTGCCGTTGCGTCGAAGCTCATTGACGTAAGAGATGTAGACGATGGCCGTCTGCACCGAGACGCCGAACAAAGCGAGGAACCCGATTCCCGACGACGCGGAGAACGGCGTATTCGTGATCCACAGCGCGACGATGCCGCCGACGGGCGCCGACAACAGCACGCCCAGAACCGTGATGAACGGGAACTTGAAATTGCTGTAGAGCGCGAACAGCAGAAGGAAGATCAGGAAAAGCGTCAGCGGCAGGACGACATTCATCTGCGGGCGCGACGCCGTGTATTCCGTATATTCACCGCCCCAATCCAGATGATAGCCCTGGGGCATGGCGACCTTGTCCTTGACCTGGTCGATGGCATCGCCCACCGCGCCGGCCAGATCGCGTCCCTGCACGGAGAACTGCACCCCGATATAGCGCGAATTGTACTGGCGGTAGATGAACGAGGCGCCGTTCTCCACCTGGATGTCGGCAAGCTCCTTGAGCGGAATCTGCTGCCCGCCGGCCGTCGCCACGGGGATATTTTCGATTTCCTCCGGCGTGTCGCGATATTGCTTTTCGAGACGCACGACGAGATCGAACTGTTTTTCCTGCTGCACCACTTCGGTGGCGACGTCGCCACCGATGGCGGTCTGGATCAGCGCATTGACGTCGTCGACGTTCAAGCCGTAGCGCGCGATCTTGGCGCGGTCGATCTTGATGTCGAGACTGGGCTGGCCGAGTTCCTTCACCAGTGTCACGTCGCGAATGCCGCGCACGTTCTGAAGAATCTCCTTGATCGCCTTTCCCTTCTGTTGAAGCGTGTTCAGATCGGGTCCGAACACCTTGACGGCGAGCGCGCTTTTCAGGCCCGATTCCGCTTCGTCCACGGCGTCTTCGGCCGGTTGCGTATAGTTGAAGATGATGCCGGGAAACGACTGGAGCTTCTTGTTGATCGCCTCGATCAGCTCGGCCTTGGTGCCGTAGGCGCCGTTCCACGTCGAATAGGGCCTGAGCCCCACATAAAACTCGACATTGAAGAAGCCGGTCGAATCCGTGCCGTCGTCCGGCCGGCCCAGTTCGGATGCGACCGTCGTGACTTCGGGAAACGACTTTAATATGTCGCGGATCTTCGGCGTGATCCGGGCCGATTCGTCGAACGAGATCGTGTAAGGCATCGTGGCGCGAACCCATAGCGCGCCTTCGTCCAGTTGCGGCATGAACTCCGCGCCGATGAAGGGGATCAGCAACAGCGAAACCGCCAGCGCGCCGGCCGAGATGAGCGTCGTCAGCCACGGATTGGCGAGGCAGAGATCGAGGATTCCGGAATAGAAGGACTTGATCCATTCGAAGATCGCGTTGCGGCGCTCCCTGACGCCGTCGCGCATGAACCACGAGCACAGCACGGGCAGCAGAACGAGCGTGATGATCAGCGAGCCGACAAGTGCGAACACCATCGTGTCCGCCATCGGCCGGAACAGCGTTCCCGATGGCCCGGATAGAACATAGATCGGCAGGAAGCTGACCACGATCACGGCGACCGCATAGAACAGCGGCCGGTCCACTTCCGCCGCCGCGTCCTTGATCACTTCCATCACATTGATGGCGCGCCCCTCGCGCGCGGCGAGCTGGCGGAAAATGTTCTCCACCATCACCACCGCGCCGTCCACCAGGATTCCGAAATCGACCGCGCCGATGGAAAGGAGATTCGCCGAGGCGTGCTGCAGGTCCAGGCAGATGAACGCGAACAGCAGCGAGAGCGGTATCGTCGTGGCGACGATCAGGCCTGCCCGGAAATCGTAGAGGAAGAAGATCAGGATGACGACGACGAGGAAAATGCCCCGCAGCAGGTTCTTCTCCACGATCTCGGTCGTCAGGTCGATCAGATCGGTCCGGTCGTAATAGGGAACGACCTTGACGTCCTTCGGCAGAAGCTGCTCGTTCAGTTCCTTGGTTTTCGCCTCGACGCCTTTCAGCACGTCCTGCGTTTTTTCGCCGGTGCGCAGCAGGATAACGCCTTCCACCGCGTCGTCCTGTTTCTCGTAGCCGAATTCGCCGAGCCGCGGTGCGATGCCGATGTCCACGCGGCCGACATCCTTGAGCAGCACGGGCGTGCCGTTGTTCACCGTGAGGACGACATTGCCGATGTCCTCGGGCGTCACCATGCGGCCGATGCCGCGCACGTAATAGAATTGGCCGCCCTGCGAATAGAAGCCGCCACCCGCATTGCTGTTGTTGGCGGTGAGCGAAGTTTCCACCTGCGCCACCGAAAGGCCTGCGCCCGCGACTTTGATGGGATCGAGCAGAACCTGATATTGCATCGTGCCGCCGCCGAAACCGGAATCGTCGGCTACGCCGGGCACGGATTTATATTGCGGCTCGATGGTCCAGGCTTCGAGCGTCTTGAGCTCCATGGGCGAACGATCCGGGCTTTGCAGCACATAGCGATAGATCAGGCCCGATGGCGAAGAGAGCGGCGACACGGATGGCGTCACGCCGGTGGGCAAGGTGAGATCCGGCAGCCGGTTGAACACTTCCTGGCGCGCGAAATTGTTGTCTGTGTTGTCCTGATAAGTGATGATGACGTCGGACAGGCCATAGAGCGAGATCGAGCGCACATTGTCGGTCTGCGGGATACCGTTCATTCCCACTTCGACGGGAACAGTGATCAACCGTTCGACTTCCTCGGCGGCATGACCCGGCCATTGGGTGATGATCTCGACGATGGCGGGCGACAGATCGGGATAGGCGTCGACAGGCAGGCGCTCCAGCGCTCTGATACCGGCGCCGATCAGCACCAGCGTCATCATGATCACGAGAAAACGCTGGCCGAGCGACGACGCCACGATCCGGTTCATGATCGACGGCGCACGCGGCGGCATGGGAGGCAGTTCGTCGGTCATTGACTTTGCATGAACTGAATAAAGAGGCCGCCATCGACCACGACCCTGTCGCCGGAATGGACGCCTTCGGGAATGTCGTAGAGATCGCCGGCCCGGTAACCGAGCGTGACGTGCTCGCGCGCAAAGCTGCCGTCGCGTTGCTCGACATAGACGAACGGCAAATTCTCATCGTCGCGCAGGATCGCCGAAACCGGGGCAAGCAAACCTGTATTTTCCTGGCGGGATTCGATCTTCACATGGACATACATCTGCTTCTTCAGGAGCCCCACCGGATTGTCGACGGTGACGCGCACATTCACGGAGCGCGTGTTGGGGTCCACGAGAGCGGGAATGTTCGTCACGGTCCCGGCGATGTTATTTGCGCCGATGCCAGTGGCGATCTGGGCCCGGTCGCCGATGGCGACGGACGCGATATCCGAATCGAAAACCTGCGCCATCACCCAGACGCGCGAGACATCGGCCACCGTGAAACACGCGGTGGTGCCGGCCTGCAGCAACTCGCCGGGCGTGATCAGTTTTTCCACCACGGTTCCCGCGATCGGCGAACGAATGGTGCCTTCGATATGCGCCAGCGGCCGGCCCCGCTCGACCTCCTTGAGATCGTGGGGATCGATATTGAGCGAGGCCAGCGCCCGCAGCGCGGCATAGCGGTCGGCTTCGGCACCGACGGCGTCGGTTTCCGCCTGATCCGCTTCGCGCTGCGATACGCCCTGATGCTTGAGCAGATCCTTGTCGAGATCGGCCAGCCGGCGGTTGGTTGCGGCCGTCGCGACCGCCTTGCGATATGCGTCGACGGCGGCCGCAAAGTCCGGCGATTCCACCACTGCAAGCGGCTGGTCCTTCCGGACCTTTTCGCCGGGCGACACAAGCAGCCGTGTCACGGGACCGGAAAACGGCGCCAGCACGCTCGTCGCCTGATCGTTGTCGAAATCGACGGCGCCGGTCGCATCGATCGTCTTGCGCCATTTGGTCTGTGTGACGGTGTAGAGACGGATGTGCTTCAGCTGATCGTCCGTCAGCTTCACATTGCTGGCCGTGACGGATGCGGCGTCCGACTTGTCGTCCTTGGGCGAGCATCCGGTCGCAAGAGCTGCAATCGCAATCGCTGCAAATGCGAGAGTCCGGTGCGGCGATCTATTTGTCATGGCTTCCCCCGGCGAGATCGGCGCGATTCCACCACCCGCCGCCAAGCGCCTGCAGCAGCGCCGCGGTATCGGCGAAACGATTGGCTTGCGCCTGCAGGCGATTGATCCGTGCCTGCTGATAGGCCTGCTCGGCGTTCAGGACTGCGAGATAATTGGTGTAGCCGTCCTTCAATTGCCGCTCGGACAGATCGAGCGTCACTTTGGCGGCATCTTCTGCGGCGGCGGCCGTCTTGAGCGCCAGCGCGTCTTGCTGGAGCGCGGCCAGCGTGTCGGCGACATTCTGAAAAGCAGTCTGGACGGTGCTGCGATATTGCTCCAGCGCCTGGATATAGGCCGCCCGCGCGGCGTGTTCCTGATGCATGAGGTTTCCGCCGTCGAAGATGGGCGCCGCCAATGCCGCGCCGATCGCCCAAAATCCGGTGCCGGGCGCGAATGTCTGGCCGATCATCAGTGCGGTGCTACCGGCGTCCGCGGTCAATTGGAGATTGGGCAAGCGGTTTGCCACGGCCACGCCGATTTGCGCGCTTGCCGCATGCAGGTTCTCTTCGGCCTGCAGCACGTCGGGGCGCTGCGCCACGAGTTTCGACGGCAGGCTCACGGGAATTTCCTGCGGCAGTTGCAGGCTCGAAAGCTCGAATTTGTCGGTCGGTGCGTGATCGGGGAACCGGCCGACCAAAACGGCCAGAAGATCGCGCTGCTGCGCCAGCTGCTTGACGAGCGGCGGCAACGTGGCGCGGACCTGTTCCAGCTGCGATTGCTGGGCGGCGAGATCGAGTCCGCTCGCATAGCCCTTGCTCAGTTGATATTTGAGGATGTCGACCATGTGGATGTCGGCGTCGATCATCTCGTTGGTCGCGTCGATCTGCGCCTGCGTCGCTCCCAGCTGAATCGCAGTGACGACCACGTTCGAGGTCAGCGTGGTGTAGGTCGCGATCATCTGGAAGCGCGCCTGCTGCTCCTGCGCCTGCAGCGACTCGACGGTTCTTTGATTCAGCCCGAAGACGTCAGGCGTATAGGAGACGCTCACTTCCGGCGTGAAGAGATTGTACTGGAATATGTTCTCGTCGGGGGTGGGCGAGATGAGATTCGATTGCTTCTGGCGGCTTGCGGTATAGCCCGCGGACACGCTGGGATAATACGCACCCTTTTGCGCGAGAACGTGCTCCCGTGCGGCTTTGATTGCGGCTTGTGCCGCCTTGAGGTCGTGATTGTTCTTGAGCGCCTCTGCGATCAGATCGTCGAGCGGCTGGGAATGAAACAGGATCCACCAGTCCCCGGAAATGTCGCTGCCCTCGACAAAGCTCTGCGCTGCGCCGCCGGCAACATTGGGTGTGGCGACCGTGGTCGACAGCGGTTGGGGCGTATAGGCGTCGACATCGGGGGGAGCGGGTTTTTTGAAGTCGGGTCCCACGGCGCAACTTGCACAGAGCAAGCAAATCGCCAGCGCGGGGAGGGCGCGCAGCCGCGGCGCCCGTGCAAGCGACGGATCGGCGTCTCTCATTCCAACAATCGCGGCGAGCGAATCCGCCTGCAGGGGAATTTTCATGATGTTTTCAAACGGCTCACGCCAAAGGGCCAAGCGAAGAACAGGCGCAAGCCTTCAAGACCTACGCGACTCGAGATGATGTGGAATCAGAGGCGCGGAGGCGCGCGGCTCTGCCAATCATGCGCGGCTTCGATTGAAAAGGTCGCCGCGGTGAAAGCAAGCGCTGCGGTTTCGACCCACGAGAAGGGCGAACGCAGGAGAGGCGGCGCCGAAACCACAATCGCGCCGACATGGACAACGGCCTGACAGAACGGGCAATCCGCCTGGCTATGGTCGACCGGTGCCTTGCCCGATGGAGATGTTGTGGCGATCTTGACCATGCCGCCCAGGGCCTGCGATTCGGCATGGATGTGAGTCTGGGCGATGTAGGACTGCAGCGCAAAGGCGAGAACGGCGACGAAC
>JBEKLK010000037.1:0-15610 GCA_050010235.1 Rhizomicrobium sp. | reverse complement strand
GCGGTAAAAAACAGCCTGCCGTCGAAATTCACCATTGAACTGACATTGGAACTGCTTGATCCGGGATCGATATCCTTGACCATATGGGTGTCGGCCGCGATGCCGTCCGTCTCCCACAATTCCGTGCCGTGCGTGCCGTCATTTGCTGCGAAAAAAAGCTCGCTGCCGACGACCTGCATCGGGACGGCTCCGCCGCTGATGGGGAGAAACGCGCTGCCGGCCCCTGGATCGATGTCGTCGAGCAAATGCGTTCCGGCTACGGTGCCGTCCGTGATCCACAATTCGCGGCCATGCGTGGCGTCCGTCGCCACGAAAACGACGCTGCTTCCAAGCGGCGTGAAATCGCTGGGAGACGAAGAATTGGGGGTCCCGGGATAAGCGGGGGGCGAAGCTTTATAACCCGGGTAGATGTTGTCGACCGCATTGTCTCCAGGCGTTCCATAATTGAATCCCACTTGGGCACTGCCAGGGGCGTACACCGGATGCGCGCTGGGTTTATAGCTCGGATAGATGATGCTGAAGGTCACGCCGAGATCCGAATCGTAGTGTTGGATCCCTTCGCTGGTGGGCGGAACGGTCGGGTGGATCGGCCCGGTCTGGGCTTCCAGTGCCCAGTTGCCTCCCAGCGACGCAACGCCGGTCAGTCCGGCGGACGCGGCTACGTTATCGCCGGTCTGCTGCGCCAATGCGTTTATGAACGCCTGCCCCGCCGCACCTTGCCCGGTATCGCAGCTCCAGATCATCAGGCCGCCTTGCGTGCCCAGCACTTTGCCCAGCGCCGCGAAATCCGACACATGCGATCCGTTTGTGATATTGCCCAGACTGAGCGCACCCGACGAGAAGTCGATTTGTCCGGAACTGCCTTCGGCGATGATATTAACCGACGCAACGTTGCGCTGACCGTTTAAGGTTTCTGCGATCTGGTCCAGCGCATCGCGATTCGGATCGAGCATGACGACATCCATGCCCGGCTTGATGCCGGCCAACAGCGCCGACAGATCGTGAATTCCGGGATCGACAAAGACGATCTGGGCGCCCGTGTCGTTGTGAGCAGGTGGAACCGGAAAAATCCGATCTGAGAAGGCCGGCAAATTGAGGTCCGGTCCGCCGGCGCCACTGCTACTGGAGAGCGAGGACTGAACTGTCGGCAAAGCATATGCCGGCGTCTGCAACAAGGCTGCGTCGCCAAACTGGAGCGCAGTACCGTCGAAAAGATTTATGCCTGACGCGTCCCCGTCCTGGCGAGTATGGGCGTCTTCGCTCGCAATGAAGTCGCGCTGGATTTTCTCGACCGTCATAGCACCCCTCTTTTTGAAGGTCTGGGAGTGCCCCCGCCAGCGCTCCGCTGGAAACAGTACACAGACATGTGTTCGGAAATCGAGTCACGTTGACGCGATTTCATTGTGGCCACGTGCACAAGGCCAACACCCATTTGCCCTATGTTTATTGTCTATTTGTGCCGCATTGACCGAAACTATAACGGCACTCGGGTTCCGGCGATTTTGACGTTGCACCAAAAACCTAGTCCACAGAATAACCCATGCGGTCGAGAGACGGCTTGAGAATCGTGACGGCATCGCCAAGATAATTTCGGTAGTGCTTATAGCGGTACACGGATCTGTCATAGAGCTTTTCGCTCACCTGCGCATAGCTCGCCGTCCGCGCGGTCCGCTGGTTTTCATGGAAGGCCACGCAACGCGGGTCGAAGTCGAGACCGATGAAATCCAGCAAGCGACGGACCTGCCGCTCCTGGTCCGCGACCAGATTTTCATAACGGATTTCAAGGTAATTCAGATCGAGTTCGTGCTTGTAGTGTTCCACGAGGCCGTCGATCAATGCGTAATGCGTGGCGCACGTCGTCACGTCGAAGGCCTGATGATATCCATGCGTGAGAAAGTTGGCGTAGTTCGAGAGCAGAATATCGAGCGGATGGCGACGCAAGTGAATGATCGGCGACTTCGGAAACAGGATGTGGATGAAACCCAGATGGGTCTCGTTCAGCGGCATTTTGTCGGTAAAATATCGGATGCCCGGCTCCCAGATCCCAAGCTGCTGCGCCCCTCTGAGATAGTAATCACGGAACCTGTCGGGCGCTAACCGATTGTCTCCCATCCACAGATCCGCAAGGCAGGCGGGATAGGGGTGAGGACTGCCCAGCCAGCGCGGCGCCATGCGCGTAAGCTCATCGATGAACGCCAGCTCGTCTCCGGCCGAGACGAGAGGGTGGGCGCTCAACGTTTGCTCCACCATTGTCGTGCCTGACCGCGGATATCCGACGATGAAGATAGGTTGCGGTGCTGTCTCGTCGCGCGCCGCGCGCGGAATGAGACTCATGCGCGCGCGGGTGAAAAACTGCTTGAGCCGCGCCACCAGATCCGCTGCGTGGGCTTCGGCGTAGCGTCGCCCTTGCACCTCGCGGCAAAGGCGTTTGCCATCGGTGAAGTCGGCCCACGCATCGCCGAACCTGTCCATCCGGTCGTAGAGACGCCCGCGCTCGAGCAACGCCATCGCGGTGAGCGGTGTGCCCTCAGCCTGGCTTAGGGACAATTCCGCAATGGCTTCCGCGTCTTTCTTCTCGCGGCCGTAAAGGATGGCCCGCGTCAATCTCAAATCCGTTCCGCCATCCGAAGCCTTCTCCGCCTTGTGCAAAAGCTCCCAAGCGCGAGGGATATCGCGCCGCCCTTCTTCGAGGCGGCACCAATCGATCCAGGCCTGGACATTGGTGGGGTCGAGTTCTGAAGCCTTTCGGAACCATGTCTCGGCTTCGTCCAGCTTGCCTTGCGCTTTCAGGCAATTGGCGAGATGGACTGCAACGTGGGTGTGTTCGCCCTCGATTTCGATGACGCGGCGAAAGTGAAATTCGCCGGCCGCCGGCCGATTGGTCTCCATGAGGATGAGCCCCATGACGCCGTGCGCCCGCGGGTGGCGTGGCGCAAGGCGGAGCGCGTTGCGGGCATACTGTTCGCATTCGACGCGCTCGCCTCGGGCGAACAGGAGAAATGCAAGCTCAGTCGTAGGCTGCAGGATATTCGGATTTTGGCGGATGATTCGCCGCAAGAGGTTTTCATATCCCGGCCCACTGGGATTCGTCTTCTGCCTGCAGCCGTGCAGTAACAGCAATGCGTCGAGATATTTCGGTGACTGCTGCAGCGCCTGCATCGCACGCAATTCGGCCACCGTGATATCGCCGTTCGCGAGCGCCAGGCGGCCCTCTTCAACGAGCGCTCCGGCCGCCTTGAGCGCTTGCGCCACAGGCTCGCTATTCTGCGATGCCGTCATGCTGTTCCCAGGTCCCTGTTCGGCGAGCGCGCTATCGTGCGGCTTCGTCCCCAATTTGATTCGACAACTGGCCCAGCCGCCGGGCCGTCGGCTCCGCCTCCCGCAGAAACGGCGCCAGCGCGGATTCGTTCTTGCGCCACTTTTCGGAATTCGGCGGGCTCAACGTATAGCGCGACCAACGTAGCGGAGCGGCCGCCAACGCGCGCATCGGCTCGTCAAACGGGACATCCGCGAAGGCGCACAATTCATTCAAGGCTGCCGTAGGGTCACGTAGGATATCTTCATAGCGAACGCTGATCCAACTTTCTTCCGGTAGGCCACCGATATCGGACAGGATGGTCTCATTCGTATCGCGCCATTGCCGCATCGCGATCCGGGCAAGATCGGCTCGGTTGAGTTCGCGCCAGCCCGGTATCAACAACAACGACCAGGGCGGCCCCTCCCAACCGGGAAGTTCGGGATAGGTGACGAAACGGCCCGATTGCCAGGCTTCCATGATTGCGCTGATGTTCGGTGCCGCTTCGCGATGCAGAAAGATGAATTTCGCATCGGGAAAAGCCGCCCTGAGGAACGGAATTCGCAACGCGTTCTTGGGAGTCTTTTCCAGCAAGCGCAGGCTCCGCGGTCGCGCCGTTCCCATGCCGACATATCGCGTTCCGTCGGCCATGCAGAGGCTTGCTGCGTAGGCCGTGCGGAGTTGAGTTATCGCTTCGGTACTCGCGTCTGCAGCCACGAGGCGATTGGAATGAAAATCCCGGTATTGAGGATCGAGTGAGGCAATCAGCTCGACTTGCTCGTGCCCCTCACCGCCCAATGTCCACAGCGCTTCATTCGTAGCGAGCATTTCGAACAGCATGGTGCTGCCGGCGCGCGGCACCGAAACGATGAAGACCGGTCGATCGAAGCGCGGAACCGGCACTTGCCGGGTGGGAATGGACGTACGCTTGTCGGGTGTCGCGGGCGGTTTTGCCATTGCTGCGAGGTCGGCCAGCAGAATTTCAATGGCCGGCTTGCCGTTGCTGGCAAGCGTCACAGTTTCGGGAATCTTCGCGATGCACTCCCGTTCGAACTGCCGCAAGAGTGAATGAAACAGGGGCAATGATTTCTCGGTCGGGCCTTTCGCGTGCCACAACAGGCGCCATTCGCCACGGAACGCGGCCAGAAGAGCCAAGATCCGCCCTACCGCTGCGGGATCGTTGGTTGCGCAAGCTTTGACGTCGGTCGCAAGCCGCGACAATTCATAGTCCACCTCGCCGGGCGGCATTGCCGGATCGCCGACATGGGTTTCGAAGGTTAGAACGGGTTTTGCGTCCGCTTGATACGGCACGAACACCGACCGGTCGCCTTCGCGATGCGGCCGAGCCATGCCCCAGAAAGCCGCGCTGCCGAACGTGTCGAAGGTAAGATGAATGCGGCGCGTTTCCGTTTCATTGATCACCTGGTGCGTGCGCCAATTGTCGAACGTCCACGCCTCGCCTTCAGCCATGTGAACAATCTCACCGCCGCAGCGGAACCTGATTTCCGGGTGAGTGATGACGGGAATATGCACGCGTGCACGCGTGCGCCAGTAATATTGGATATCAATATGCGGCGGTACACCGGAACGCGGTGCCAACCGCATCAGCCTCGCACGGCCATGCAATGTCCGGAATTGCGCCAAGACCTGCATCATATAGGGCGAGCGCAGTAGATGCTCGGTAGGCCGCATCGGGGGCTCTGTGTCGTCGTTATCGCTGCCGTTTGTGGTGATGAGCGTCAGGGCCGAATTACCCTCGAACCCCTCATGATGCCCGCGCCACGAACTTTCCGGGATGGCCTCGACCTCGGCGCGCAGCCTGTCGATGTCGAAGCGGAACGGGAATCTGTAAAATGGATGCGTCAGATGCACGTCAGCGCTCCTTACGACCGCAACACTATAACTCCGGAATTCCATCGGCGTCGATAATGATGCCGCAGACGGAACCTTCATTGGTCGAGGTGAATAATGTCCGACTTGCAGCTGTCTTGGTGGCCGTTGCTGCATCGTGGATACCAAAGGCCGCACGGCGAAGATGCCTAGCAACGCCGTGAACAACTGAGCAGGAGCAATACTGCGCATGCTTTGCAGGACCCGCCGATTGCGCGATGACCCGTTGTGGACTGGTCTGGCCAAGCTGCGCGATTACGCGGTCCACATCTATGATCAGTCCCTCGCCGACTATGTCTAAGCGCAATTGCCGACGGAGATCGGATGATTTCGATACGTTCTTACCGGAACCACGGAGATCGCCTCAGAGTAGACCAATCGCCAGAACGACATGTCCGTCAGATGGAGGATCTGTATTGCCGACATGCAAGCGCGAAGGGCTGCTTTGGAGCGCGAGAGCATTCGGCATTTGGAAACGGATCATTGTGGGAAATCCAAATATTGCCCGTTTGCGCCGCATGATGGGGAACGTCCGATAGGCTTTCATAGAAAATAGGGGCAGGTATTTGCGGTCCGCTTCTCGTGCTTAGCCGGAACTGCTCCGCTTTGGATGCCCATGATCGGGTTCTCGGCGAACAATCTAAAGAGCAATCGGAATCTGGAATAATTACAAAGGCTGCTTTCTCGCCGAAGCATGTGTCTATCTGTCATACGAATAGAGGGGGGCGGTGGGCGCTTTCCTTCGGGCATGGGGTGGGCGTTGTAGACACTACACCGGCGGCCCGATGCGCGTACGAAGCAAGATTCTGTTCACCAATGCTTCCTAGCGTCGTGTTCTGTATACCCAGATGTATACCCGAGGCATTTTGGAAAAATCTCGTCGCCGCAGTCTCTGGCTTAAGCCATTGAAATCCTTGGCGAGCCCGGATGGGATTGAACCATCGACCCTCTGATTAAAAGTCAGATGCTCTACCGCTGAGCTACGGGCTCCCGCCAAGGGCCGCGGACCATAGTTGCGCCGTCCGGTGGGGTCAACAATCGGCATCAAACTTGGGCGCCTTCGTCCACAGTTTCGCGGGCATACGCCTCCAAAACCAGCGCCGAAAAGGCAGCGACTCGCCCTCCCGCAATGGCCCCGCGCAGGCCCGCCATCAGGTCCTGATAGAACGCCAGATTGTGCCAGGTGAGCAGCATCGAAGCGATGATCTCCTTCGCCTTGACGACATGGTGCAGGTAGGCGCGGCTGTATGTGCGGCAGGCAGGGCAGCGGCAGCCGGCATCGAGCGGCGCCGAATCGTCGGCAAAGCGCGCATTGCGCAGATTGAGCGGTCCTTCGCGCGTGAAAGCCTGGCCGTTTCGGCCAGAGCGCGTGGGCAACACGCAATCGAACATGTCGATGCCGCGCAAGACCGCGCCCACGATATCGTCGGGCTTACCGACACCCATCAGATAGCGGGGGCGATCCGCGGGCAGCAGCGGAACCGTCGCATCGAGCGTTTCGAACATGGCCGATTGCGCTTCGCCCACCGCAAGCCCGCCCACCGCGTAGCCGTCGAAACCGATTTCGAGCAATTCATGCGCCGAGCGCGCGCGCAGATGGGGAAACACGCCCCCTTGCACGATGCCGAAACAGGCGTGACCGAGCTGGTCGCTGAAGGCGAGCCTGGAACGCTTCGCCCAGCGCATGGACAGCGCGAGCGATTTCTCGATTGCCGCTTCCGTTGCGGGATAGGCGGGACATTCGTCCAGCACCATCTGGATATCGGAGCCGAGCAGCCGCTGGATTTCCATCGCGCGCTCGGGGCTGAGGAATTGCTCGGACCCGTCGATATGCGACTGGAAGCGGACGCCCTCCTCCGTGATCTTGCGCAGCTTCGCGAGCGACATCACCTGAAAGCCACCCGAATCGGTGAGAATCGGCCGCTCCCATCCCATGAATTTGTGGAGCCCGCCCAGGCGCGCGATGCGTTCCGCGCCGGGCCGCAGCATCAGATGATAAGTATTGCCGAGAATGATGTCGGCGCCGGTCTCCCGCACGGACTCCGGGAGCATCGCCTTGACGCTGGCGGCCGTGCCCAACGGCATGAACGCCGGGGTGCGGATTTCGCCACGGGGCGTGTGGATCGCGCCGCTGCGCGCGGCGCCTTCGCGCGCGGCGATCTCGAAGCGAAAACCCGTCATGACGGCCCCCGCATCAGAAGGCACGCATCGCCATAGGAATAAAAGCGGTAGTGGCGGGCGATCGCCTCGGCATAGGCGGCTTTCATGATGTCCGTACCCATGAATGCGCAAACCAGCATGAACAATGTCGAGCGCGGCAGATGGAAATTCGTGAGCAGCACATCGGCGACCTTGAAGCGATAGCCCGGCACGATAAAGATATCCGTCTCGCCGCGAAATGGCGCAACGCGGCCCTCTTCTACGGCGGCGCTTTCCAGCGTCCGCAAGGACGTCGTTCCCACCGAGACGACGCGCCCGCCCCGCGCGCTCGCGGCGTTGATATGGTCGGCCGTACTTTCGTCAATTTCCGCCCATTCCGCATGCATACGATGCTCACGCGTATCGGCCGCGCTGACAGGCAAAAACGTCCCCGCGCCCACATGGAGCGTTATGCGCGCCCGGGCAACGCCGGCCGCATCGAGCCGCGCGAACAGCTCCGGCGTGAAATGGAATCCCGCGGTCGGTGCGGCAACCGAACCTTCACGCGCCGCATAGATGGTCTGGTAGTCGCGTCGGTCCTGCGCATCGGCCTTGCGCTTCCCGGCGATATAGGGCGGCAACGGCATCTCACCTTCGCGCGCGATGGTCGCGTCGAGTTCGCTGCCCGCGCGATCGAATTCGATCTCCACTTCCCCGCCCTCTCCGCGCCCAAGAACGGTCGCGCGCAGCGCCGTCCCAAACTCTAGATTGTCCCCGCTCGCGAGCTTACGGGCCGGTCGGGCAAGGGCCAGGAATCGCGCAGGCGCGAGCCGCTTGTGCAGCAGCACTTCGATGCCCGGTCCCGGACCGTCCGAACCGGTCCGCGGCAGACGCCGCCCCCGCAGCCGCGCCGGGATTACTTTGGTATCGTTGAGGACCAGCACATCGCCCCCGTGCAGAAATTCGGGCAGATCGCCGATATGAGCGTGTTGGAGCGACCCGTCCACCTGCACGACCAGCAGTCGCGCGGATTCGCGGGGGCTCGCGGGCCTCAGAGCGATCAGCTCATCGGGCAGGTCGAAATCGAACAGCGCCACATCCATGGTTCGCGACAATAGCCGGAGTGAGGCCTTCGCGCGATCAGTGGCCGACGCTTTCGAGAACCGCTTCGATGATGCGGTCCTGGGTTTCTTCGTCGAGATAGGGATGCATCGGCAGGCTGACCACGGTCTTGCAGATGCGGTCGCAGACGGGAACCGCGGCGCTGGGGAAATGGGCGTAGCCCTTCTGTGCGTTCAGCGGGATCGGATAATAGACGGCGGTCGGAATGCCCTTGGCCTTGAGATCGGCCTGCAGCTTCGCGCGATCGGGAACCTGCACGGTATATTGCGCCCAGGTCGATTGCGCGCCGTCGATCACATAGGGCACGCGGATCCGGTTCGAGCGGCCCAGCGCATCGGAATAGCGCTTGGCAATCTTGTCGCGCAGTTCGATTTCTTCGGGAAAGACCTTCATCTTCTCGAGCAGGATCGCCGCCTGGATCGTATCGAGCCGCGAGTTCACCCCGATGCGCACATTCTCGTATTTGTCCGTGCCCTGGCCGTGAATGCGGATCGAGCGCAAGATTTCGATCAGGTCGTCGTCGTTGGTGAATGTCGCTCCGCCGTCGCCGAAACATCCGAGAGGCTTGGCCGGGAAGAAACTGGTGGACGCCGCATCGCCGATGCCGCCCGCGCGGCGGCCGTCCAGCAGCGCGCCGAAGCCCTGCGCCGCATCGCACAGCATCAGCAATTTCTCGCGACGGATCAGAGGCTCGAGCGTGCGATAATCCGCCGCCTGGCCGAACAGATCGACCGGCATCACAACTTTTGCCTTCAGCTTGCCGTCGCGCCGGACCATCGCGATGGCGGCCTCGAGGCTTGCCGGATCCATGTTGTAGGTGTCTTCGAGCACATCGACGAAGACAGGCGTTGCACCCACCAGGGCCACCACTTCCGCGGACGCGGCAAATGTGAAGGCCGGCACGAACACCGCGTCTCCCGGTCCGACATTCCACGCACGCAGCACGATCATCAGCGCGTCGGTGCCGTTGGCGCAGGCCAGCGCATGCTTCACGCCGGCAAAATGCGCGAGCTTTTCTTCCAATTCCTGGACCTGCGGACCCATGACCCATTGGCCGCCTTCGACGGCCGCCTCGATGGCGCGGGTGAGCGTCGCGCCGAGACGGCGGCGCTGTGCCTGCAGATCGATGAAGGGAATGGCCGCCATGGATCGGGACTCCGGATACGAGAAGGCTGGCCTTCTAGGCGACGGGCGAGCCCCTGACAACGCGGGCACGCACACTAAATGTTTCCGAATGCGGCGGCGGCCGCCGAGCGACGATTAACGATGTCCGCCCGAGTTCCCTCGCGCGCAGACATCGGCCGGCGCTCGCAAATCCTCAGCCCGCGTCGGCCTCGATCTGCATTTTGAGGATTTTGTCGGGGGCGCCGCTGATCTCGCCATTGTTGTTCTCTCCCCCCTTCTTGATCGCATCGACATGTTCCATGCCTTCGACCACCTTTCCCCAGACGGTATATTGGCGGTCCAGCCAGGGCGCATCGGCAAAACAGATGAAGAACTGGCTGTTGGCGCTGTTGGGATTGTTCGTGCGCGCCATCGAAACGGTGCCGCGCACATGGCGCTCCGGGGTGAATTCGGCCTTGAGGTCCTCAAGCTCCGAACCGCCGCTTCCCGTACCCGTGGGATCGCCCGTCTGCGCCATGAAATCGGGGATCACGCGATGGAATACGACGCCGTCGTAAAATCCTGCGCGCGACAATTCCTTGATGCGCGCGACATGGATAGGCGCGAGATCCGGACGCAGCGCGATGACGACCCGACCGTTCTTCAACGTCATGACGATCGTATTTTCCGGGTCACGGGCCATTCGCGGCTTTCCTCTTTTCGGCGCAGCGCGCCACCAGCAATTCGGCGATATAGGGACTCGTGAACGGCGAGACGTTGCCGCCCAGCATGGCGATTTCCTTCACCAGCCGCGACGCGATCGCCTGATGACGCGGATCGGCCATCAGGAACACCGTTTCGATCTCGGGATTGAGCCGCTGATTCATGGCGACCATCTGGAATTCATATTCGAAATCCGAAACGGCGCGCAACCCACGGATGATGACGGACGCGCCCACCTTTTCCGCGAACTGCATCATCAATGACTCATAGGTTTCGACGGCAATCGTCGCGCGGCCCGCGGCCACCGGCGTTACCTCGTGTCGCACCATTTCCATGCGCTCAGGCAAGGTGAACATCGGCGACTTCGACGGGTTGGTCGCAACCCCGATCACCAGATGATCGACCAGTTTGACTGCGCGCTTGACGATATCGAAATGGCCCAAGGTCAACGGGTCGAATGTCCCCGGATAGAGCCCTACGCGTCGCGTGACCATCATGCCCCCTCTTCGCCGGGTCCGGCCTCGCCGGCGGCTTCCTCGATGCGCTCGACCGAAACCACGCGCTCGCCTTCGTCCAGCCGGAAGACCACCACGCCCTGTGCCGCGCGGCCCTGAACGCTGATGCCGGTCACGCCGACGCGAATGGTCTGGCCCTGATTGCTGATCAGCATCAGATCGTCGGAATCCTCGACGGGAAAGCCCGCGATGATGGCGCTGTTCTTGCGCCCCATGCCCATCGCGACGATGCCGGAGCCGCCCCGGCCCGTGACGCGATATTCGTAGGAGCTCGTGCGCTTGCCGAAACCGTTTTCGGAGATGGCGAGAACGAATTGCTCCCGCGCGCCCAATTCCGCGTAGCGCTCGGAGGTGAGTGTCGCCTCTTCGCCGCCGGTATCGTCGTCTTCCGTCACGTCTTCGGCGGATGTTTCGCCCTCTTCGCCAAGGGCCGCGCGGCGCGCGGCGCTCGCCTGCTTGAGATAGGCACGCGATTCGGCCGTCGTGGCGTCGGAGTGATGCAGCAGCGAAAGGCTCACGACTTCGTCGCCCGCCGCGAGCTTGACGCCGCGCACACCCGTGGAATCGCGGCCCTTGAACACGCGTACGTCGCCGATGGCGAAACGGATGCATTTGCCGGAATGCGTGGTGAGCAGGATGTCGTCGCGATCCGTGCAGGTCTGCACGCCGACGATGCCGTCGCCCGCTTCGAGCTTCATCGCGATCTTGCCGTTGCGGTTGATGCTGGCGAAATCGGACAGCTCGTTGCGCCGCACGTCGCCGGATTTGGTGGCGAACACGACATTGAGCGCTTCCCACTCGGATTCGTTCTCCGGCAACGGAAGAATGGTGGTGATGCGCTCGCCGTCCTGCAGCGGCAGCAGGTTCACCATGGCCTTGCCGCGCCCCTGAATCGGAGCTTCCGGCAGTCGCCACACTTTCAGCTTGTAGGCCATGCCGGTCGAGGAGAAGAACACCAGCGGCGCGTGGGTGGAAGCCACGAAGATATGCGTGACGAAATCCTCTTCGCGGGTCGCCATGCCGGAGCGGCCTTTGCCGCCGCGTCCCTGCACGCGATATTCGGCCAGGGGCGTGCGCTTGATATAGCCCGCATGGGTGACGGTGACGGCGACGTCTTCGCGTTCGATCAGGTCTTCGTCTTCGACCTCGATTTCGGCTTCGACGAGTTCGGTCAGCCGCGGCGTCGCGAATTCGCTTTTGATGTCATTCAATTCGTCGCGAATGATCGCGAGCACGCGGCCCCGGCTGCGCAGAATATCCAGATAGTCGGCGATCGCTTCGCCCAGCTTCTTCACTTCGTCGCCGATTTCGTCGCGGCCGAGCGCGGTCAGCCTTGCCAGACGAATTTCGAGGATCGCCTTGGCCTGCTCGTCCGAAAGACGGATCGATTCGCCTTCCAGCATCATGTGGCGCGGATCGGCAACCAGCGCGACCAGCGGCGCGACATCGCGCGCGGGCCAGATCTTTTCCATCAATCGCGTCTTGGCCGTGGCCGTATCGGGTGCCGCGCGGATGAGCGCAATCACTTCGTCGATATTGGCGACGGCGACCGCCAAGCCCACCAATATGTGTGCCCGGTCGCGCGCCTTGGCCAGATCGTGGCGCGTGCGCCGCGTCACCACTTCCTCGCGGAACAGCACGAAGGCCGCCAGCAGCTCCTTCAGATTCATCAGCTGCGGCCGGCCGTTGTTCAACGCCAGCATGTTGACGCCGAACGACATCTGCAGTTGCGAGTAACGATAGAGCTGGTTGAGCACGACCTCCGACGACGCGTCGCGCTTGAGCTCGATGACGACCCGCATGCCGTGCCGGTCGCTTTCGTCGCGCAAGTCCGAGATGCCTTCGACCCGCTTGTCCTTCACCAACTCTGCGATGCGCTCGGTCATGGTCGCCTTGTTCACCTGATAGGGAATCTCGGTGACGATGATTGCTTCGCGGTCCTTGCGAATCTCCTCGACATGGCATTTCGCGCGCATCAGGATCGAGCCGCGCCCGCGGGCGAGTGCGGCGCGCGCCGCCTGCTTGCCGATGATCAGCGCGCCGGTGGGAAAATCGGGGCCCGGCACGATCTCGGTCAGCGCATCCAGGCTGATCGACGGATCCTCGATATAGGCGAGGCAGGCGTCGATCACTTCGCCCAGATTGTGCGGCGGCACATTGGTCGCCATGCCGACGGCGATGCCGCTGGCCCCGTTGACCAGCAGATTGGGAAAGCGCGCAGGCAGGACGACGGGCTCGCGTTCGGAGGCATCGTAATTGTCCTGGAACTCAACCGTGTCCTTTTCGAGATCCTCGGTCAGCGCGTGCGCGATCTTGGCGCGGCGCACTTCCGTGTATCGCATGGCGGCGGGAGGATCGCCGTCGACCGAACCGAAATTGCCCTGCCCGTCGATCAGCGGCACGCGGATGGAAAAATCCTGCGCCATGCGCGCGAGCGCGTCATAGATCGATTGATCGCCATGGGGGTGGTATTTGCCGATCACGTCGCCCACGACGCGGGCGGATTTGCGATACGGCTTGTTCCAGTCGTAGCCGTTTTCGTGCATCGAATAGAGGATGCGCCGGTGCACGGGCTTGAGCCCGTCGCGCGCGTCCGGCAGCGCGCGCGCCACGATCACGCTCATGGCGTAATCGAGATAGCTCTTCTTCATCTCCTCGGTGATCGACACCGGGCGAATGTCTGACGTTCCGCCGTCTGCCGGCGGGGGATTTTCCTGGTCGGCCAAGATCGAAATCCTGCGCGAATCGAGAGTGATTTTTATAGCCGATCAGGGCTCTCGGGGCCACCTTTATCGGCATCCGATAGATAGGTTTTTCTGTATAATTTTCAAGGCTTTATTACGGCGTTTCGGGGCCACCCGGCGACCCGCTTTGGCGGCGTCAAAATACGCCCAAAATACCCCAACGAGACGGTGACATCAGATGCTGGCACAATCGCCCGAAGCCCCTAGGATGCAGTGAAATTCACTCAAGGAGCGTTGTGATGGTTCAGCTCGTCGACAGCGACATCAAGACCCGCGAAGTGCTCGGCTGGAAGGGCGTCCATGTGCTCCATTTCATGGGCTCGTCGTGTTCGCAGAAACTGCGCATCTTTCTCAACCTCAAAGGCATTCCATGGCAGTCGCATCCCATCGATCTCATGGCCAACGAAAACATGCAGCCCTGGTTTCTCGGCATTAATCCGCGCGGGCTGGTCCCGGTGCTGGTCGATGACGGCGCCGTGCATATCGAGAGCAACGACATCATCCAGTACCTCGAAAAGAGATTTCCGGCGCCAAAGCTGATTCCTGCCGGCCATGAAAACGAGGTCGCGGCGCTGCTCAAGCACGAAGACGATCTGCATCTCGATCTGCGGACGCTCAGCTTCCGCTTCGTATTCGCGCCGCCGGGGCCGCCGAAGCCGGCCGCGGCGCTCGTGAGCTATGCCACGAGCGGCGCCGGCACCGTGGGGGGCCTGCGCGACCGCGAGAAGGACATTCAGATCGAATTTTGGCAGCGCGCCGCCAAAGAAGGCTTCACCGACGACCGGTCGCGCGCGTCGGCGCGAAAATTCCGCGCCGAGTTCGAGACGCTGGACAAGAGGTTAGCGCAACAGCCTTACCTGATGGGCGAAGATCTAACCGTGCTCGATATCGCCTGGTTCATCTACGAGCACCGGCTGTCGCTTGCCGGCTATCCGTTCGAACGGCTGCATCCGCATGTGCACGCGTGGGCCGAGAAATTTCGCGCCCGGCCGGAATTCGCCAAGGAGGTCGGGCAGCTTCGCCATTCGCCGGAACAACTCGACGCCATCCGACGCGCGCAGGCGGGCAAGACGCTGGAAGCGGTCGCGGGATTCTAACCGCCGCCTTGACTGTGAGACTTCATGTTTGCCGATTACGCTGTCTCTGCGCTGCTGACGCTGTTTGTCGTGGTCGATCCGATCGCGATGGCGCCGACCTTTCTGGTCGTGACCGAAGGCATGCCGCGCGCATCGCGGCAGAGCGTGGCCGTGCGCGCCAGCTTTATCGCCGGCGTGATCCTGATCGGCACCGCGCTGATCGGCGATTGGCTTCTCAACACGCTTGAAATCTCGCTGTCGGCGTTCCGTATCGCCGGCGGACTCCTGCTGTTCTGGATCGCGGCCGAGATGGTGTTCGGGGTACGCAGCCGGCACGAGGGCGAAGCGGCCGAACAGGCGCTGGAGGAACGCGTACGCAACATTGCCGCCTTCCCGCTGGCGATCCCGCTGCTCGCCGGGCCGGGCGCCATCACCGCCACTTTGCTGCTCGCCACTCGTGCCAGCGGCAACATGATCCTGACCGGAATTCTCATTGGCGTCGTGCTGCTCATCGCGCTTTCTTGCTGGATCACCTTCGTTTCCGCCGAGCGCATCAGCGGGCTTCTCGGCAAGACCGGCAATATCGTGCTGTCGCGGCTGCTCGGCGTGTTGCTCGCGGCGCTTGCGGTCCAATATGTCGTCGACGGCATCCGCAGCATTTTCGCGCAGTAAGGGCGCGCTAATCCTCCATTAACCATAGGAATTTACGATCACTTAGGATTTGGCTTCCGGAGATCAGCTATGCCCGTTTCAGGAATTGCCGCTGCCGCAAGTCCGCCGTCCCCGCCGGTCCAGCAGCTTTCGCCATCGTCCGGTCATCACCGGCACGGCGACACGCAAGGGCCTTCGATCAGCGATATCGACAGGCAAAGCTCGAGCGGGGCGCCCGGCAATTCGACCGGCAGAATCGGCAGCGTACTCGACATCAGGATATGACGACCGCGGATCCGAAGAGCGAAGCAATGCGCTCAAACGCATTTTGCGTACGCGCGGCCGAGCCGC
>JBEKLK010000036.1:0-20496 GCA_050010235.1 Rhizomicrobium sp. | reverse complement strand
GCGCCCCCCAGTCCATGCGTTTGGGGTCGAAATAGTCCGCGAATGAGAAGTGGTGCCTGGCGCGCAGCCAGCCATGGTCGGCGCCGCCGAGGTCTTTGAAGGGTCTGCGTTCGATCATTTGTGTCTCCTGTGCGGCCCTGGGCCGCTCTTATGTCGTGGCAGAGATATTGCGGACAAGGTCGAACGGAAATAGAAACAATCGAAACTCATTGTTTCGGAAATCGCTATGTCGAATCTGCCCGACCTGGAAGGCCTTGCCATCTTCGCCAAAGTCGCCGAATTGCGGTCCTTCGTTCGCGCCGCCGAAGAGCTGAAACTATCCAAGGCAACCGTGTCCAAGGCCGTCCGCCGCGTGGAGACGAAGCTGGGCGCGCGCCTGTTCAACCGCACCTCGCGCCGGCTGGCATTGACCGAGGCCGGGCAGACGCTCGTGGCGCGGGCCGCGGCGATGCTTGCGGCCGGCGAAGCCGCCGAAAGCGAAGCTTTGTCGCAATCGGCCAGCCCGCGCGGCTTGGTGCGGCTGGCGGCGCCCATGTCGTTCGGCGTGCTGTATGTCGCGCCGCTCCTGCCGGATTTCTTCCGCGCCTATCCGGAGATTTCGATCGACCTTCAGTTGAGCGACGCACAGGTGGACATCATCGGCGACGGCTTCGATGCCGCAATCCGTATCGCGGCGCTGCCAGACTCCTCCTTGATGGCGCGAAGATTGTGCGACATGCCGCTCCATCTTGTGGCGGCGGCGTCCTATCTGAAGGCGCACGGTACGCCGAAGCACCCGTTGCAGCTGAGCGAGCATGTGGGTCTAGGCTATTCCTATCAGCTCACCCACGACACCTGGCGCTTCACCAAAAAGTCCGGCGAGGTCGCGACGGTACGGCCGCAAGGCCCGCTTCGCGTCAACAACGGCGACGCCATATTGCCCAGCCTTGTTGCCGGCATCGGGGTCGGCGTGTTGCCGGAATTCATCCTGCGCGACGCGCTCAAGTCCAAGCGGCTCGAGATCCTTCTGCCGGAATGGTTCCTGCCGATGAGTGCCGTGCATTGGGTGACACCGCCCGGCGGCCCCAAGCCCAAACGCCTCCATGTGCTCGCGGATTTTTTTGCGCATCGGCTTGGGCGAGGTAAGGGCAAGTGAATGCGAGCGGGTCGCTTTTGGCTTCGTCCGGGAATTGTGTTCCTTGTAGTGACGGCCGCGTGAATCGAGGGGTGCATGGCGGAGGATTCTGAAGACCCATTGTCAGATACTGCCGCGACGGGCAGCACCGATCCGGCGGCGTTGTCTCTAGCACTCGGTGGCGCGAGTCCGGCCCGCACTTCGCCGACCCGCTGGAAATGTGGGGCGAGGCGCTGATGCTGAAGAATCGCTCGGACCTCGCGCTCGTCAAATTCGAGGAAGCGGACAAATACGCGCGGAATTGGCGGCGGTTGCATTTGAAATGGGGCGAAGCGCTATTCTACGCGGACAAGCGGGACGACGCGAAGAAACAATTCATGATGGCCGCCAATCTCGATCTCTCCGCAGTTGAGCGGAGCGCACTTGCAGGATGGATAGCGCAGCATGTCTGAAAACGAAGAGAGGCAGGAACGCGCCGACCCGACAACCCCGCCGTCGTCCGACGCAGCGGCGTGGGCCGTCCTTGGCGCGGTAAGCCGGCAAAGCGCCGAAGAATTCATCGCCGAACAAAAAAAGGTCGCCCAGAAGCAGCAGATGCTCCTCGATTTGCAGGCGCACGAACTCAAGCACGAACTGTCACTGCGCCACTGGTCGTTACGCGTCCATCACGTCAGCGACGTGATGAAAGTATCGTTCGAAATCGCCGTGGCGCTGATCATGATCGCCGTCGCGCTATTCATTGGCGGTGCGGTCTGGAGCGCCGCCCACGACGACGGGCTCGTCATCCAGGCGTTTTCCGTGCCGCCAGATCTGGCCGCGCGCGGAATGACCGGCGAAGTCGTGGCGGGCCGCATGCTCGACAGGCTTTCCGACCTGCAGGCGCAAACGGAATCAATGCGAAACCCCGGCAGCTACACGAACAACTGGGGCAACGACATCAAGGTGCAGATTCCCGACACCGGCGTCTCCGTCGGCGAGTTCAACCGCTATCTGCATCAATGGCTGGGTCATGAGACGAACATCACCGGCGATGTGGTGCGCACGGCGAACGGACTGACGGTCACGGCCCGGGCGGGCTCGGATGCCGGAGACAGCTTCACCGGCCCGGAGGCCGATCTCGACTCGCTGCTTCGGCGCGCCTCCGAGGCAGTATACGCCCGCACGCAGCCTTATCGCTACGGTACGTTTCTTTACGAGCATGACAAGCTCCTGCCGGCGATGGCGGTTTTCGCCGGCGATACGCAAAGCGGCTCGGCCGAAGAGCGGGCCTGGGCCAATGTCGGCTGGGCCAATACCCTCGGTACACAAAACGCCATTCAGGAGTCGGAAGATAAATCCCGTGCGGCGGTATCGCTGAATCCCGATATCGCACTCGGCTGGCTGAAGCTGACACAGAATGCATCGGCTCTCGGCCAATCCGAAGCCGCGTTGGCGGCCGGCAGAATGAGTCTGCGCGTGATCGACGGCCGCGGCGCAGAGAATCTACGGCCGGAATATCTCCCGATGTTCAGATTGGAGATGACGGGTTTCATAGACGATCTCCTGGGAGACTACTCCGACGAGGTGAAGCAATATCAGGCGGTTCAGGCCGGCAAGGCATTCCGCTTTATTGCAGAAGGACTGAGCTATTCGATCGCGACTGCGCTTGTCGAGAATCATGACCTTCCCGCAGCACGGCGATTTCTGGCCACGCTGCCGGGCTTCTTCACGGACAGCACGATAGGACACTCCCCGCAGATCGCCGCGGTGGTTGCCCAGGAGAGTGTCCACATCGTCGAATTGGTTGCTGCGCTCGACGACAGGAACTGGCCGCAAGTTCTGGAGTTGGCGAGAGACATCGATGCGGTAGAACCGAAATTGACTGCCTCCTTCAATGCCGGTGTCTACCTGCCGACCCAGAATTGGCCGTATCTCGCTTATGCCGAAGCGATGACCGGCGATTTCGAGTCGGCCCATGCGCAAATCGACCGGACACCGAACGATTGCGATGTCTGTCTGCGCTTTCGCGGCCGCATCGACGCGGAACAGAAAAACTGGAGCGGCGCGGCATGGTGGTTCGAACGCGCGGTCGCGGCCGCACCGTCGAGTCCGTTCGCTTACACGGATTGGGGTGCGATGTTGCTTGCACATGGCGACTATGACGGCGCTATCGACAAATTCCGTCAGGCAAATCAGAAAGGCCCGCATTTCGCCGATCCGCTCGAAATGTGGGGCGAAGCCCTGACGGCGAAAAATCGCTCCGACCTCGCGCTGGCGAAGTTCGCGGATGCGGACAAATACGCGCCGAACTGGGGACGGCTGCATCTCAAATGGGGCGAGGCGCTGCTTTGGTCCGGCAACAAGGCCGACGCGGAAAAGCAATTCGCCATCGCCGCGCAACTCGATCTGTCTGCGGCCGACAAGGCCGTGCTTGCCAAAGTCAGCGCCACGCCGTGAGCAACGAATTTCGCGCGCTGACGCTCTACGTGATCCGTCATGGCGAATGCGAACACAATGTCGCCGGCCGCGCGGCTTCGCAAAACGATTCACCGTTGACGCGACGTGGCCGCGAACAGGCCCATGCCAACGGCCTTTTGCTGAAAGAACTGGCGCAGCCGCTCGACGCGTTCCAGTTCTTCGCAAGCCCGCTCCACCGCGCCTGTACGACGATGGAGATTGTGCGCGAAGCGGCGGGACTGCCGTCCACGGGTTATTTCGCGGACCGCCGGTTGATGGAGATCGATTTCGGCGATCACACCTGGATGACGCATGGGGAAATCGACCCGGACGCGCAGGCGCACTTTCTCGCCGATCCGTGGAACTACGCGCGGCCGAACGGCGAAAGCCAGGCGATGCTGTTCGCGCGGGTCGGACGGTTTCTTCCCACTCTTCCCGGCGATGCCGTCATCGTCACCCATGGCTGGACCGCCCGCATAATCCGCGCCCATTATCTCGGCTTGCAGCCGGAGGAGGCGATGCGCTACGACCCTCCGCATGCGGGGATCATGCGATTGTCGCTGGGAACGGAAGCCTATTTCGGCGATTGAAAGCACATGTCGCACAACACCTTCGGCCATCTGTTTCGCGTTACGACGTTCGGCGAGAGCCACGGACCTGCGCTGGGCTGTGTGGTCGACGGCTGCCCTCCCGGGATTGCGCTGACGGAAGCCGACATCCAGGCCGATCTCGACCGCCGGCGTCCCGGCCAATCGAAATTCGTCAGCCAGCGCAAAGAACCGGACCGGGTGCGAATCCTTTCGGGCGTGTTCCAGGACGAGCGAATGAAAAAGCAGGTGACGACGGGCACGCCCATCGCGCTCCTGATCGAGAATGTCGATCAACGCTCCAGGGACTACGACGACATCCGCGACAAATTCCGTCCCGGCCATGCCGACTACACCTATTGGGCCAAATACGGCGTGCGCGATTATCGCGGCGGCGGCCGGCAATCCGCGCGCGAGACGGCGTCGCGGGTCGCGGCCGGCGCAATTGCGCGGAAGATTCTGAATTCGCTGTTCGGAAAATCGATCGTGCGCGGTGCGCTGGTGCAGATGGGAACGCAGACGATCGATCGCGCGCGCTGGAATTGGGCCGAAGTCGCGCGCAATCCGTTCTTCTGTCCCGACGCGACCGCTGTTGCGCAATGGACAAAATATCTCGAAGCGCTGCGAAGGGTGCGGAGATCGGCAACGGCTTCGCCGCGGTGGCGCTGTCCGGCGAGGAGAATTCCGACGAGATGCGCAAGGGGCGCACCGGCAAGCCGAAATTCCTCTCCAACAATGCCGGCGGAATCCTGGGCGGTATTTCGACCGGCCAGATCATCGTCGCGCGCTTCGCGGTCAAACCGACATCGTCGATCCTCTCGCCTCGCAAGACGATCGGCATCGCAGGTGACGACACGGATATCGCCACCAAGGGCCGTCACGATCCCTGCGTGGGCATTCGCGCAGTGCCCGTGGGTGAAGCGATGATGGCCTGCGTGCTGGCCGATCACGCGCTCCGGCATCGCGCGCAAACGGGCGATTTCCCCAAAGCCGGAAAATAAAAGGACACTGCGATGACCAATTCCGCCGAGAGCTTCAGCGCCACTTATGCGGAGGCGCGCACAAAATTCCGCGAAGCCGCCGCAGCGGCAGGCGCCAAGCTCGAGCACGCGACCAACCCTGCCAAAGGCCCGGACGGCGGCGAGCTCACCACCGATATCGCGTGGATCGGCCCGCGCGATGCGCAGTCCGTGCTGGTGACGATCAGCGGAACGCATGGCGTGGAAGGGTTTTGCGGCTCGGGCGCGCAGATCGACTGGCTGCGCCGCGGCGAAGCGGCGCGACTGCCGAAAGACACGGCCGCGCTTTTGATTCACGCAATCAATCCATTCGGTTTTGCGTGGCTCCGGCGCACGACGGAAGAGAATGTCGATCTCAACCGCAACTGGATCGATTTCGCGTCGCCGCCGGCAAACGAGGCCTATGACAAACTGCGTCACGCCATCGTGCCCGAACGCTGGACGGATGAAAGCCGCAAAGACGCCGATGCCGCGCTCGCGGCCTATGCCACGGAACACGGCTTCGCCGCGCTGCAGGCGGCTGTTTCGGCGGGACAATATGGCGATCCGCGCGGGGTGTTCTATGGCGGCGCGCATCCGTCATGGTCGCGCCGAACCCAGAGCGCGATACTCGGCGAATACCTGAAGAACGCGCGTAACGTCGCGATCATCGACTACCACACCGGCCTGGGCCCCTGGGGCTATGCCGAGCAGATCGTACCCCTGAAAAGCAATTCGGAAGCGTTCCATCGCGCGGCGTCCTGGTATGGTTGCGCGATCACATCGCCGGTCGACGGCAGTTCGTCGTCGGCGGACATCAAAGGCGACGGGCTCAGTGCGGCCTCGACGATTCTGTCGCATTCGCAAGTGACCGTTCTGGCGCTCGAATTCGGCACGGTCGAAATCATGCAGACGCTCGCCGCATTGCGGGCCGACGCGTGGCTGCATGCGCATGGCGACCTCCGATCGCCGCAAGGCCGCGCGATAAAAGCGGAAATGCGCAACGCGTTCTACGGCGACGCCGACGACTGGAAAGGCATGATCGCCGGTCAGTCCCTCGTCGCCTGCCGGTCGTCGGTTGCGGGGCTGAAAGCGGCGTGATCGATTGCGCCATTGTTTCCGGCTGCAAGCCGGGCGATGCTGACCCCAACATTCAGGAGAGGATACCCATGCGGCCTGCGATTATCGCCTTGAGCCTCGGCATTTGCTTACTCGTCACGGGATGCGGAAAGAGCTCCGAGAAGGTTTATGCCTCCAAGGACGGCAATGTCACTGTGTCCACGTCCGGCGACAGCCAACACATGACGATGAATTCCGCCAACGGCACCGCAACCGTCGACATCAATTCCAACGGCGGCGTGCAGGCGACGATGCCGGCCTTTGCCCCGCTCTATCCTGGCGCGAAAGTCACAAGTTCGATCGTCGGCAGCAACAACAACGGGACCAAGGGCGCACAGGTGTCGTTCACCGTCGCGGCCTCGCCGTCCGATGTCATCGCATTCTACAAGAAGAACATCGATGCCGCCGGCTTGCCGCAAACGTTGAATGCGACCGAAGGCGACTCGATGATGCTGGTCGCCGGCAAGGACAAGAAATCCGTCGCCGTGACCGTGACCAAGCAGGACAACGGATCGCAAGTCCTGGTGATCTGGGGCTCCGACTAACGGCAATTTTGCACGTCGGCCTATTCGGCGCGCCTCGCTATCGCCAGCGCGGCAGTGAGGTCGCGGCCGTGGCGCCGATCCACAATTGCGGCTCCGATGGCGGCGCGACATGTTCCTTCTTTTCGCGTGCCGCCACGCAAGCCTGCACCGCACGGCCCAGCGACGGGAAATCGCCGACGCCGGGCCAGGATTGCAGAACGCATTGATCGAAATACGGATATTTGTCCGATTGCCCGCAACCGAACGAAGTGCGATCGGGCCGCGCCGCGGTGAGGATCATGCGATTGGGGGCCTGGAGCGCGGGAACGAACACGCCCGAAAAACACGCAGAGACGATCACCACGGTCGGACGATCGGCGCAGGAATTGCCGATCGCCTGCGCCAATATCTTCGGCGCATAAATCCCGTCGCCCAGAACCACGCCCTCGGGCGAACCATGCGAGCTGATATAGACGAGGCAGCCCGCGTTCGTACGATTGGACAAATCCCACAGCATGCTCGAGATCATCGTTCCGTCCGATTTCATCGGCTGTTGCTGCGGATAATTCTCGGGCCGCACGGAAAACTGGACGACGTTGTCGGGGGAAAAACCCAACGAGATCAGATCAGCCGTCACGTCGCGGCGCGCATTGTCGAAAATCTCGCTGGGCGTGCCGTCATGGGCGTGCCAATCGCCGGCGATGACGACGGCGGCCCAATCGCCGAACGGGCCCGCGGCGCGCGCGGGCAGTGCGAAATCGATCGCAGCGATTGCGCAGACAATGAGAAGCCACGCAACGCGGAATGATTTTTTTCTCCCGTGCCAGGGAGAAGGATTTGTTCCGGCCATTTCTTACTTCGCCGCGCGCTTTCCTCTCGCGCGCGCCGCCCCCTGCTTGCGAAATACCGTCACCTTGGTGAGATAGGCGACGTCCCGCTCCACCCGCTCCAGCCCCACCTTGCCGAACAACGCATCGAGATCGCTTTTCGCGAAGCTCGAATAAAAAGGTTCGTGCAGCAACTCCGGAAACACGTCGATCAAGCCTTCGAATTCCGGCATGTCGCCATACTGGATGGTGTCGGCAAGCACGAAAAGCCCCCCTGGTTTCAGTACCCGGGCGATTTCCCTGGCCGTGGCCACGCGCACTTTCGGCGGCAATTCGTGGAACAGAAAGATGCTGACGGCCATATCGACGCTTTTGTCCGCCAGCGGCATCGCTTCCGCTGCGGCTTCGATGAAGCGCGTGGGCCGCCCACCCTTCAGTGCACGGCGCGCCCGCGCGAGATAGGGCTCGGACAGATCGAGCGCAATGGTTTTCAGATCCGGCTGCACGGATTTGACGAAGCGCAGGAACTGGCCGGTGCCCGCGCCGATATCGAGCAACGTCGTCTGCTTGGCGTTGCGGGTTTCGAGCGCGCGTGCGAGCGGCACATAAGCCCGACGGCGCATCGCATCGGCCGTCCCGCCGAACAGCGCTTCGACCTGGAAATCATAGAGCTGCGCCGAACGCGCGCTCAGATAGCCATCGGTCTGGAAATGGAAATTCTGCCGGTAGTAGCGCGGCAGCCCTTCGCCTTTCCCGCCCACATCGCTGTGGCCGTGGCGCTTCCGGCGCGCCGCCACGCGCGGGATGTCGGTCAGGAACCGCACGCTCGCCATCGCGCGGCGCATATCGCGCTTCCAGTCGAACGGCGCGGGATAAAGGCCCTCCTCGACATTGGCCCAGTCCCGGGCAAACAGCGCGCGCATCGACTTGAGCATGGCGCCCAGCGACGGAATGGGATGCAGCGGCTTCTCGATTGTCGTGAAGGCATCGCGGGCGATCACGCGAGCGGCCAGATAATGCGCGCCATAGAAGGCCACGCGCGCGGTCTGCGCCGCGGCATAGGTCCATCTTTCGCTTGTCCGCGCCATGTCAGGCCTTTGTGAAACTCGCGACCAGTTCAATATGCGACGACCAGAGGAACTGGTCTACCGGCAACACCGTTCCCAGGCGGTAGCCGGCGTCCGCCAGAATCCGCGCGTCACGCGCGAAGCTGCCCGCGTTGCAGGACACATAGGCGATGCGGGCCATTTTGGACGCCGCCAACTGACTCGCCTGGGCCATGGCTCCGGCCCGCGGCGGATCGAGGACCACGGCATCGAAACGAGCGAGTTCGATTGGAAACAAAGGACGCTTGAAGAGATCGCGCTTTTCCGTCGTGACAGGTTTCAAGCCCCGGGTTGCGCGTGCGGCGTTGCCCAGTGCCGCGAGCGCGGGGCCGTCCGAGTCCACCGCATGCACGCTCGCGCGCTCGGCCAGCGGCAGCGCAAAGGTGCCGCAGCCGGCGAACAGATCGGCGATGGTCTTCGCGCCCTTCAGGATCGATGCCACGCGCGCCTGCAACGCAGCCTCGCCTTCGCGCGTGGGCTGCAGGAAGCTACCCGGCGGAAGCGACACGCGCGCGTGGCCAAACGCCATCGATGGTTTGGCAAGCTCGACCAATATTTCGCCGTCCGCCGTCACGCGCGCCAATCCCAGTTGCTCCGCCAGCCGCGCGATCTCGCCCTGCATCCGGCGCGCCCGCGACCATTTGAGCGCGACGTCGAAGCCGTCTCCGGTATCCGTCACATGCAGCTCGGCGTCTTCATTCTCGCGCAATAGCGAGGCCATCGCGTTGCGCAAGCGCGGCACGAGCGCCGCCAGCCCTGGCGTGATCACTCGACATTCCTGCATGTCGACAATCATGTGCGATTTCGCCGCGTGGAAGCCGATCAATGTGGCGCCGTTTTTTTTTGCCACCTTGAACACGGCGCGCCGACGTGTGGCGGGCGCCACCTCCATCGGCTCTTCGACGAGCGTCTGCGCAAAACCGTGACGCGCCAGAGCGTCGACCACGAGGCTCCGCTTGAGCGCGCGATAATCCGCAGCCGGCATGTCCTGATAGACGCAGCCGCCGCAAATCCCGAAATGCCTGCAGATCGCGGCGCTCACGATTTTCGCGCCGCGACGAGGAATTCCCGGTTGCCGTCGCCGCCTTCCAGCGGGCTTTCCATGTGGCCGATGACGGACCATCCGTGTACGGATGACAACCAGGCAACGGTGCCGTCGCGCGAGGCTTGCCGCGCGTCCGCGTCGCGCACCACGCCGCCTTTCCCGATCCTGCCGCGGCCCACTTCGAATTGGGGTTTGACCAGCGCCACGAGCCACGCGCCGGACGCCGCCATCTCGAGCGCCGGCGGCAATGCCAGTTTCAAACCGATAAAACTCACATCGGCGACGAGCGCGGTGGGCCTGTCGGCGATTTCGTTTGCCGACAATGCGCGCGCGTTCACGCCTTCCAGCGAAACCACGCGGGGGTCTTTGGCGACATCGGCGTGCAACTGCCCGTGCCCCACATCGACCGCATAGACTTTTGCGGCGCCCCGTTCGAGCAACACCTGACTGAAACCGCCTGTCGAAGCGCCGAGATCGAGGCACACAAGCCCTTGCGGCGACAGCGCAAACCAGTCGAGCGCGGCTATCAGCTTGAGCGCTGCACGCGACACATAGCCGTGCGCCTTTTCATAAGCGATGCTCGCCGCTGCGGCGATCGGTTGCGACGGCTTGAGGATCGCGCGGCCATCCGCCGCCACGCACCCCGCTTCGATGGCGGCCTGCGCTTCGGCGCGGGACGCTGCAAATCCGTGCCGGACGAGAAAGACATCGGCGCGAAGACGCGCGCCGGGCTTCGTCATGCGCGCTCGCCTGCGGCGGCGGCCTCGCGGCCGAGTGCATCGAGCGCCGTTTTCACGATCGCCTTCGCGTCGAGGCCAGCCGCCTCATACATCCGCTCCGGCGAATCCTGGTCGATGAACCGGTCCGGCAAAACCATCGGCCGGAGCTTGAGGCCGTGATCGAGCAGCCCTTCCCATGCGAGATATTGCGTCACGTGCGAGCCGAAGCCGCCGACTGCGCCTTCCTCGATGGTGATGAGGACCTCGTGCTCGCGCGCCAGCCTCTTGATCAGGTCGGTGTCGAGCGGTTTGGCAAAGCGCGCATCGGCGACGGTGGCGGATAATCCGTAGGCGGACAATTTCTCGGCCGCAAGAAGTCCTTCCTGCAGCCTTGTGCCGAAACTGAGGATCGCGATCGAGCTTCCTTCGCGCAGGATCCGGCCCTTGCCGATCTCCAGCGGCGTTCCCGCCGCGGCGCGCTGAAGCCCCATGCCTTCGCCGCGCGGATAGCGGAACGAAGACGGCCGATCATCGATTTGCGCGGCCGTCGCCACCATGTTCATCAGTTCCACTTCGTCGGCCGCGGCCATGACGACGAAGCCCGGAAGCGTTGCGAGATAGGTGACGTCGAACGAGCCCGCATGCGTGGGACCGTCGGCGCCGACGAGGCCGGCGCGATCGATCGCGAAGCGCACGGGCAGCGACTGGATCGCGACATCGTGGACGACCTGGTCGTAGGCCCGCTGCAGAAACGTGGAATAGATCGCGGCGAACGGTTTGAGGCCTTCGGCCGCGAGACCAGCCGCAAACGTCACGCCATGCTGCTCGGCGATGCCGACATCGAAACAGCGATCGGGGAATTTCTTTGCGAACAGGTCGAGCCCGGTCCCCGCCGGCATGGCCGCCGTGATGGCGACGATGCGATCGTCCTTTTCGGCTTCCGCAATCAGCGCCTCGGCAAAAACCTTGGTGTAGCCAGGCGCCTTGGCGGGGGCTTTGTTCTGCTCGCCGGTCGCCACGTTGAACTTGACCACGCCGTGATATTTGTCGGCCGACGCTTCGGCGGGCGGATAGCCTTTGCCTTTCTGCGTCACCACGTGCACGAGGATCGGTCCGCTGCGCGCATCGCGCACATTTTCGAGCACCGGAATAAGGTGATCGAGATTGTGCCCGTCGATGGGGCCCACATAATAGAAGCCCAATTCTTCGAACAGCGTGCCGCCCATCGCGATGCCGCGCGCGAATTCCTCGGCGCGTTCCGCGGTTACTTCCATCGACCGCGGCAGCAGCTTGGCGAGCTGTTTGCCAATCCGCCGGAAGCCGCGATAGGGCCGGCTGCTGATCAACCTGGCGAGATAGGCGCTCATCGCGCCAACGGGCGGCGCAATCGACATGTCGTTGTCGTTGAGGACGACGATGACGCGCGCATTCATCGTGCCGGCATTGTTCATCGCCTCATAGGCCATGCCGGCGCTCATGGCGCCGTCGCCGATCACCGAGACGACATTGTGCGTCTCGCCCTTTAAATCGCGCGCGACGGCAAAACCGAGACCTGCGGAAATCGACGTGGACGAATGGGCCGCGCCGAACGGATCGAATTTGCTTTCCGCCCGCTTGGTGAATCCCGAAAGCCCGCCGCCCTGGCGCAGGCTGCGCATGCGGTCGCGCCGGCCTGTGAGAATCTTGTGGGGATAGGCCTGGTGACCGACGTCCCAGACGAGCTTGTCGGTGGGCGTATCGAACACGTAGTGCAGCGCGACCGTCAGTTCGACGACGCCGAGGCCCGCGCCCAGATGGCCGCCGGTCACGGAGACCGCGTCGATGGTTTCCTGGCGCAGTTCGTCGGCCAGACGGCGAAGGTCGCCGCGAGCCAGGCCCCGCAACGCGGCCGGCTCCGTTATCCCATCCAGCAGCGGCGTTTTGGTCGGCAGACCCATGTCAAACTGCACTCCCTGTCGCCGCCATTTGGCCGCTTATCGCACCACGACGAATTGCCGTCCGGGCCCCAAAAGTCGACCCTTTCAACAGACAAATCAAGCCGATGACGGCCGTCTTTGCCAGCGCTCAGCCGAGATCGGCCGGCTCGACGCCTTCCGGCCCTTTGGCGCCCAGGACGATCTTTTCGAGTCGGCCTTCCGCCGCCTTCAATTTCTTCTCGCAATGGGCTTTCAGCGCCTGACCCCGCTCGTAGAGCTGAATGGAATCTTCGAGGTCGACTTCGCCCTGCTCCAGGCGCGCCACGATCTGCTCAAGCTCCTTCAACGCCACTTCGAAACTGAGCTGGTCGACGGGGGTTGTTTCGGCCTTGGTCTTGGCAGTCATTCTTCTGGCGACTCCATCAGCGCTCCAGCCGCGGAAAACCGTGCGGGCGCGTCGAGGTCATAGCCCCGTTCCCGCAAGGAGACAACGCGGCGCGTGCGACCGAAAGCTAGCTGCCGGAAACCGTCAGCCACTGGTCCGAATATAGCCCGGGAAAGAGCGCCCTGAGATGCGCGATCTTGGGCATATCGATGATCATCACATAGGGAATCGTGGGATTCTTGAGCACAAAATCCTGCTGCGGGACGGTGGTGCGCTCGAAGGCGATAAACCTGTCCACCCGAGTGGCGATCGGCGCGCCGTATACGGCGGCGGCGTCGAGCTGGGCGATATAGGCATTGGCGATTTTCTCCTGCGTGCCGTCCTCGTAAAAAATGTTCGAGCGGTATCGCACCCCGCGGTCGGGTCCCTGCTTGTCGATCTCGGTCGGATCGTGTGCCACGGAAAAATAAATCTGCAGAATCTGGCCATATGAAATCTGGTTCGGATCGAATGTGATCTCGACCGCTTCCGCCGGCACCGCCCCGCGACTGATGATGTCGTCCTGCTCGCCCGTCTCGCGGGGACCGGCGAAACCGGCGATGACCTTCTGGACGCCTTTGACGTGTTCGAACACCGCCTGCATGCCCCAGTAGCATCCACCCGCCAATACGGCGGTCTGCGGATCGCCGGCTGCACGCGGATTGTCGAGCGTGGGTGCGGGAATCACTTTGGCCGCTTCGTCGGCGCATGCGGGCATGACTCCCGCCGCGGCGAGTAAAAGACAGAAGCTCAGGATCTTCGTGCGCATGCGCTTCTCCGCTTGTGACGTTCAGGCCGTCCGCGCCGCAAATCGCAATGCGGCGGAATTCATACAATACCGCAAACCGGTCGGTTGCGGACCGTCGTGGAACACATGGCCGAGATGGCCGTCGCATAGCGCGCAGGAAATCGCCGTGCGATGCATGCCGTCGCTGTCGTCGCGCGATTGCGCGACGTTCTCGCGTGCAATCGGACGGTAAAAGCTCGGCCATCCCGTGCCCGATTCGAATTTCGTGCGCGAATCGAACAGCGCCGTGTCGCAGCAGATGCAACGATAAAGGCCGTCGTCGTGTTTGTTCCAATAGACGCCGGAAAACGGCATTTCCGTGCCGGCATCGCGCGTGACGTCATATTGTTCCGCGGATAGAAGCCGATGCCATTCGGCGTCGCTCCTGACCACCTTCGGCATTTCGACATCGCCGAGACTTTCTCCCGAATCCGAAAATTTTTCGATTGTTATCGTACTCGCGTCATCGGCCGCGCTCGCCCCGGTCGCAGCCAGCACAATCGCGCTTCCCATGCACAGACATAGGCAGCGTCGCGACGGAGTGCGAAGGGATTCGGCGAAAGACAGACTGGCAGACATGAGGTGCCGCGTCGGCGTTTCAAACTGCTGCGACGCGATTATTTCGCGCTGCGAGGCCGGATTCAACGCGGATCCCCCTTTGCGCGATCAATTGTGCGAGAGCGCGCGAACATGAGCTGCCGCGCTCGACGCGAGCGCATCGAGGTCGTATCCGCCTTCCAGCGCGGACACGACACGACCGTCGCAACGCCGCGCGGCGACCCTGCAAATCTCCGTTGTGGCCCAGGCAAAATCCGCTTCGTCCAATGCGAGAGACGCCAGCGGATCGGCGCGATGCGCATCGAAGCCGGCGGAGATGAAGATGAAATCGGGCGCAAAGCGATCGAGCGTCGGCAGAATCGAATTTTCAAATGCCGCCCGGAATGCGGGCCCGTCCGCGCCCGGAGGCAACGGTGCGTTCAGAATGTTGCCGGCCACACCTTTTTCCGACGGACGTCCGCTCCCCGGATAAAGAGGGAATTGATGCGTCGACGCATAGAAGAGATTCGGTTCGTTGAAGAAAATGTCCTGCGTTCCGTTGCCGTGATGCACATCGAAATCGACCACGGCGATTCGTTTGAACCCATGCACGTCGCGCGCATGAAGCGCACCCACGGCGATATTGTTGAACAGGCAAAATCCCATCGCCCGGTCTCGCTCGGCATGATGCCCCGGGGGACGCACCGCGCAGAACGCGTTGCGGATCCGGCCGGCAACGACCTCGTCCACCGCGGCCACGACCGCGCCTGCCGCCCGTAACGCGGCCGGGGATGAGCCCGCCGACATCGCCGTGTCGCCGTCGATGTAGGAATAGCCGTTCCGTACGGCTTCCGTGGCGTGCTGCACCAGGATCCCATCGATCTCCGACCTGGTGTGGACTCGAAGCAGGGCCTCGACCCCCACCAATGGAGCCTCAATTCGCGCCAAAGCATCGAATTCCCGAGCCTCCAGGGCGCGAAGGACCGCCCGAAGCCGATCGGCACATTCGGGATGGCCGGTGGGTGGGGCGTGGTCGAGGCATGCCGGGTGCGTGATCAAAGCCGTGGTCATGCCTGTTTTTGCCCTTTCGTCCCTACCGGGTGCACGAGGCGCTCCGATGCTCCAACGACTCAGATTTGGAGAAAGGCCGCCTCAAAGTCGCAGGATCCGGTGTTCACAGGCCCTCGCGGACCATCGAGCTGTGATACTCGAAGCACACAGGGGATCAAATGATGACCAACCGTCATAGAATAGATGCACAAAAGCCACAGACGCCAAGGGAACGTTCGCATTCCATGAAATCCGTTTTGACCCGGAACCACATAGTCTTTTAGCTTGCCTTCGAACGGACTATTCCGTGCATGCCGGGGCGACGGCGCGCGGAGCAGTTGCCTTCGACCAGGCAAGCTTAAGTCCGGATGTGGCATTCGTCGTTACGACAGAACCAAGGGGGTTCCACGTGTATCAGACCAATCTCAATAAGCGCAGCCTGCGTTCCGTACTGCTCCTCGGAGCAGCCTCAGCCGCGGCCGTCGGCCTGTCGGCGCCTGCTTCGGCGCAGGATCAAAGCGTTGAAACCGTGGTCGTCACGGGTTCGCGCATTCCGCAGCAGGGGCTTTACAGCTCCAGCCCGGTGACCTCCGTCGGCCAGCAGGAAATGAAGCTGGAAGATACGTCCAGCATCGAAACGCTGCTGAACAATTTGCCGTCGGTTATCCCGGACATGGGCAGCACGACGTCCAACGGCGCCGAAGGCACAGCGAACGTCAACCTGCGCGGCCTGGGCGACAACAGAACCCTGGTTCTCATCGACGGCGTCCGTCTGATGCCGGGCGATCCGCTACTTGCGGCAGCCGACCTTGACCAGATCCCCGTCCAGATGGTCGATCACGTGGAAGTCCTGACCGGTGGCGCCTCGGCCGTGTACGGCTCGGATGCCATCGCCGGCGTCGTCAACTTCATCATGCGCAAGGACTTCGAAGGCGTCGAGTTCGACGGCGGGTACAGCGTCTACCAGCACAACAACGACGATTCGTATCTCCGTGGCATCGAAGCCGCCGGACAGGGTGGAACGACCCCCGGCTCCGTGACCTTGGCACCCTCTTCGGTTCTCGACGGCCCGACGACCACTGCCTCGATCCTGGTCGGCGTCAACTCGCCGAATGACAAGGGCAACATCACAATCTATGCCGGCTACAAGAACACCGCCGTGGTATATCAGGGCGCGCGCGATATCTCCGCTTGCGGCCTGGGGGCGATTTACAACGGCACAGCACCGGACGGCCTTGGCTTTTCGGGTCTGGAATGTATCGGCACCGTGACGCAGGAACCCGAATCCGTGACTGTTCCTCTCTCGGGACCAAACGCCTTCCTTGGCAATCCATATTTCCTTCCTGGGCCGCTTGCAGGCGAGGAGACAAATACTTTCCCGCCGGGAGGGTTCCCTGACGCGGACACGTTCAACTTTGCGCCGTATCAGACGCTGCAAAGAGCCGATACCCGCTACAATGCCGGCTTCTTCGGTCACTACGACCTCAGCAAGGAAGTGCAGTTCTACTCGTCGTTCATGTTCATGGAGGACAACACGCTGGCTCCGATCGGGCCCAGCGGTGCGTTCTTCGGCGATGTGTACAACACGAACTGCTCGAACCCGCTCCTCGGCACCGCCGCGGATCCGAATTCGGCCTACAATGTTCTTGGTTGCGGGCCGGCAAACGGAAATCCGACGACCGTGCCTGTCCTGTTCGGCGCGCGCTTCGCGGACAACGGCGGCCGCGACGACTCGCTGCAGCACATCTCCTTCCGCTTCGTGGAAGGCGTCAAGGGCGATCTCGGCGACGGCTGGTCGTACGATCTTTACGGCGAGCACGGCACGACGATCCGGAACGAAATCTACTACAACGACGCCAGCATCCCGGCCATTCAGGACGAGCTGCTCGTCGGAGGAACGGCTGCAAATCCCGTCTGTCTATCGGGGAACCCGGGTTGCGTGCCGCTGGACCTGTTCTCCCCGTTCGGCCCATCGGCAGCGTCGGAGAAATACGCCAGCACAAACGGGTTTGCGGAAGCAAGCACGACCGAAGACATCATAAGCGGCAACTTGACCGGCGATCTCGGCCAATACGGCATCCAGTCGCCATGGGCCAAGAACCCCGTCGCGGTGTCGATCGGCGGCGAATATCGCCAAGAGCAGTTGACTTACACCACCGATCCCGCGTTTGCGGCCGGTGATCTGGCTGGCCAGGGTGGAACGCATAACGCAATTCACGGCTCGTTCAACGTGACGGAAGGTTTCGGCGAAATCCGCGTCCCGATCGTCCAGAACATGCCGTTCTTCGAAGACCTGTCGGCGAATTTCGCCTACCGGTATTCGTCCTACAACCTCCAGGGCGCGACCAATACCTACAATATCGGCCTCGAGTGGCAGCCGATCGACGACTTCCGCATCCGCGCAAGCGACGATCATGCCGTACGCGCGCCGAACGTCCTGGAACTCTTCGCACCGACCAACCAGGCCTTGTTCGTGGGTACCGATCCTTGCGCGGGCACCGCGCCCACTTTGACACTGACACAATGTGAGCGCACGGGGGTCACAGCCTCCGAATACGGCCACATCATCCCGTGCCCGGTCGAGCAGTGCTCGCAGCAAACCGGCGGCAACCAGAGCCTGAAGCCGGAAGTCTCCGACACCCGTTCGATCGGCCTGGTGTTCACCCCGACCTTCTTCGACGGATTTACAGCAACGATCGATTACTACGATATCAAGGTCAACGGTGCGATCGGCGTCATTCCGCAAGACCAGGTCATCAACGCCTGCGCGACGCTCGATCAACTCTGCGGCCGTATCCAGCGCGGCCCGGACGGCATCCTGTTCGGCAACCAGGCTTTCGTGGTCTCGAACCCCATCAATCTGGGAAGTATCAAGACCAACGGCGTGGATGTCGAAGCAAACTACCTGATCGACTCCGGCAACTTGCCCAGCAGCTGGGGCATGGGCGGGCTCGGTTCGTTGTCCTTCAATCTGATCGGGACCTACACCGAACACTTCATCACCATCTCCTATCCGGCGTTCCCGGCTCTGGGCATCCCCGCGGCACAGCCATACGATTGCGCCGGACTATACGGACCGGTCTGCCTCACGCCGGATCCGCATTGGCGCCACAAGCTGCGCACAACCTGGTCGACGCCTTGGGACTTCGATGTGTCGTTGGCATGGCGTTATATCGGCGCCGTCGCCCTCGACCAGAACCAGGCACCGTCGAAAAACATCCCGTATGTGTATGGCGCCCCGGTCTACGACAGCACGGGCAGTATCGCATCCTGGAGTTACTTCGACCTGGCGGTGAACTGGCACGTTCGTGACGACATTGATCTCACATTCGGTGTGAACAATATCCTCGACACAAATCCGCCGGCGCTCGATACGACGAACATCGGCACCTCGGCTCTGCCGTTCGGCAACGGAAACACCTATCCGGGCCTGTATGACTCGCTGGGCCGCTTGCTCTTCGTGAACGTCACGTTGAAGAACTAAGTGTCGGCAAAGTAACGCCAACACCTTCAGAGACTAAGAACCGCGGCCGGGAAACCTGTCGCGGTTTTTTTTGTTGCGTGGGTGAAATCGGGACGTGCGGTGCCGTACGCAGCACCGATACGAATGCTTTTTGCAAAATGTGGCACAAGAACCGGTAACAGCCCGCGGAGCGATTCTCGCGAACTGCCGCAGCCGAATTCAACAACGGTATGCTGAACGCTAACGGGATTGTGAGCCGGGCGCCTAGCGGGACACATTATAGTGGTGTGGCTGTCCCGGCTTATTTGCAATCCCGGTTTTATTCTCCGAAGCCCCAGGAACTCGACCCATGCGCTTGTTTATCTTCCGGATATGGTTGGCCGCTATCCTCGCGTTGTCCCTGGGCAGTCTCGCGCAAGCCGCGGACGAAACCGGCATGTTTCGCGCCAATCCGGCGCACACTGGCGTGTATTCCGGCTCCGCCATTACCGACACGCCGGTCTTGAAATGGAAATTCCACACGGGCGGGCGGGTGATCGCCACGCCGGCGATCGAACACGGCGTCGCGTATTTCGGCAGCACGGATGGGAATATGTACGCCGTCGATGCCGGAACAGGGCGCCAGCTCTGGAAGTTCAAGACCAAGGCGCGAATCGTGGCGTCGGCTGCCGTTTCGAACGGAACCGTTTTCTTCGGGAGCTATGACGGCAATTTCTATGCCCTGGATTCCGCGACGGGTACGCTGAAGTGGAAGTTCGCCACGGCGGGCGAGCGGCGATTTTCAGGCACGCATCTTCACGGCTCGCTGCCCGAGAACGAAGTCATGCCCGACCCGTTCGATTTCTTCATGTCGTCGCCGGTCGTCTGGAAGGGGGCCGTGTATTTCGGAAGCGGCGACGGGAATGTCTATGCATTGAATTCGGCCGATGGAACGACGAAATGGACGTTCAAGACGGGCAATGTGGTTCATGCGTCGCCTGCCATAGCCGACGGAATGCTCTTCATCGGCAGTTGGGACAGCTATTTCTATGCCCTTGACGCGGCTACCGGGGCGGAGAATTGGCGCTTCAAAACCGGCGACGATCCGGTCATTCACAACCAGGTCGGAATCCAGTCATCTGCGGCAGTCGCGGGCGGCATCGTTTATTTCGGGTGCCGGGATTCGAAGCTCTACGCGCTGGACGAGCACACGGGAAAACAAGTATGGGCCATGAACAACGACGGGTCCTGGGTGATCGCATCGCCGGCTGTTCGCGACGGCGTGCTGTATACTGCAACGTCGGACAGCGGGAAGTTCTATGCGTTGGACGCCAGGACGGGCACGCAGATATTTTCGCTCGACTTCAAGCATTGGCCCACGTTTTCTTCGCCGGCCGTCGTCGGCAACATGGTCTATATCGGCTCGCACACCGGCAAACTGTTTGGGATTGACACCTCGACACATGCCGTGCGTTGGGAGTTCGCGACGGACGGCGCGCACGCGAACGGCGCCACCTATACCAACGCCGACGGAACGCCGAATTATGCGCCGGCTTTCAACGAGAATTTCTACGATGCGTTGATTGTCGGGGTCGACCGCATGATGAGTGTCGGAGCCGTGCTTTCATCACCCGTTCCCTACAAGGGCGACATCTATTTCGGAAGCATGGACGGAAACCTCTACGCTCTCTCAAGCGGGAAGTAGCGTGTCGGCACCGCCGCGGCCGGTCGGGCAGGGGCTACTCCAGATAGGCGACTTTGGGCACCGGACATTTATCGACGCGCTGGGGGTGCAATTGTTTCAAGTCGCTGACCCAGCAGTCGTCGAACACGGAACAGTAGCACGCGCAGAAATGCATCTTGAA
>JBEKLK010000035.1:0-15795 GCA_050010235.1 Rhizomicrobium sp. | reverse complement strand
GGGCTATCGGGCGCAAGCGCCACAATAGGGGTTCCCGCGTCGGATGTCTCGCGGATTGCGGGCACCAGCGGGATCTCGCCCAGGAACGGCACGCCCAATTCCTCGGCTGTGGCACGCGCGCCACCATGTCCGAAAATGTGACTCGCTTCGCCGCAATGCGGGCAGATGAACACGCTCATGTTCTCCACGATGCCGAGCACGGGCACCTGCGTCTTGCGGAACATCGCGAGGCCTTTGCGCGCATCGATCAGCGCGAGGTCCTGCGGCGTCGATACGATCACCGCACCTTTGAGCGGCACGCGTTGCGCAATGGTGAGTTGCGCATCGCCCGTGCCCGGCGGCATGTCGACCACGAGCACATCGAGCGGCGCCCACGCGACGTCGGCCAGCATCTGCGACAGCGCGCTCATCACCATGGGCCCGCGCCAGATCATCGGCTCGTCTTCCTTGATGAGGAATCCGATCGACATCACTTTCAGCCCGAGCTTTTCGATCGGCTCGAGAACTTTTCCGTCGCGCGATTTCGGCTTCTCGCGAATGTCGAGCAGGCGCGGCACCGAGGGCCCGTAGATATCCGCATCCAGCAATCCGGTTTTGAATCCGAGCCGGGAAAGCCCCAGCGCCAGATTGACGGCGACGGTCGATTTGCCCACGCCGCCTTTGCCGCTGGCCACGGCAATGATGTGCGTCACGCCGGGAATGCCCATGGCTTGCGGCGGCGCATGCGACGCCGCATCGGCGCGCGCGGCCCGCGAGATGCCGGGGCGGTGCGCATGGCTTCCCGCCGAATCCTGATGCGCCGTCAGGACGGCCGTGACCGACAGCACGCCCGGCAGCGCCGCGACCGCCGCTTCGGCCGCCTGGCGCAGCGGTTCGGCCTGGGGACCGCGGGCAGGCGGCACTTCCACCGAGAAACCGACATGGCCTTCGCGCAGCACGAGGCCCTGGATCAGGCCCGCATCGGTCACGCTTTGCCCGCTGGCCGGGTCGATCACCCGGCCGAGTGCTTCGAGCACATTCTCGCGTGTGGCCGCAGCCATCCCCGAAATCCTTATCCTCCAAGGTCTTATATCAAGCCCAGCCCGGCAGGGTCGTGCGTAGTTTCGTTGCACCTTGGGGAAGATGACCATATAACCGCGCGGCCTCCGGAAACCAAGGAATCGCGGAACGGGAGGCGGGTTGCGTCCCCGCGCATTTCAGCACATCGGAAAACACATGCCTTGGAATAACCAGTCTGGCTCGGACGGTAACGGACAGGGTCCGCAACGCGGACCGTGGGGACGCGGGACCGGCAGCGGCGGAAGCGGCAGCGGCCAGCCGCCCGATCTCGAAGAGCTGCTGCGCCGCAGCCAGGAGCGTTTGCGCCGCATGATGCCGAGCGGTTTCGGATTCACGGCCGGCAGCATCGCGGTGATCGCGCTGGGGCTTCTCGTCGTGTGGCTGGCCTCCGGCATCTATATCGTGACGCAGAGCGAGCAGGGCGTGGTGCTGCGGTTCGGCGCCATCGTCGCGCGCACGGGACCCGGACTCAATTATCATCTGCCGTGGCCCATCGAAACGGTGTTCAAGCCCGAAGTCACGACCTCGAACCAGATCGACATCGGCTACAAGGCGATCTCCGATTCCACCGACTCGAATTCGACGGACGACGCGTCCCGTTCCAGTTCCGTGGAGGACATCCCCCAGGAAAGCCTGATGCTCACCGGCGACGAAAACATCGTCGACGTGAACTTCACCGTCTATTGGGTGATCAAGGACGCCAGCGCCTTCCTCTTCAATGTGGAAAATCCGCCCGACAATCCCGACCAGACGATCAAGGCGGTCGCCGAAAGCGCCATGCGCGAAGTCGTCGGACAGAGCCAGGTCGAGCCCATCATCACCCAGGACCCGCGACTGGCGGCCAATGTGCGCGAGCTGATGCAGAAGACGCTGGACAGATACGGCGCCGGCGTCACCATCACGAGCGTCAAACTGCAAAATGCGCAGGCGCCCCCGGACGTTACCGAATCCTATCGCGACGTGCAAAAGGCCATCGCCGACCAGGAAACCGCGCGCAACGCGGCGGAAGCCTATGCCAACAAGGTCATCCCGGAAGCACGCGGCTATGCGTCGAAAATCGTCAACCAGGCGCAAGCCTATCGCCTGAAAACGATTGCCGAGGCCGAAGGCGAGGCCCAGCGCTTCGTCCTCGTCTATGACGAATATCGCAAGGCGCCCGAGATCACGCGCCGGCGCATGTATCTGGAGACGATGTCCCAGGTGCTTGCGCCTGCGAACAAGATCATTCTCGACGATAGCGCGGGGAAAAGCGTAGTGCCTTATCTGCCGCTGCCTGCACTGGACAAGAATCGAACGGAAAACGTGACCGTGACGGCGCCTTCGTCGACTTCGGCATCGTCGTCCGGCACAGCGGCCGCACCGGCGTCGGGAGCGGCACAATGAACCGCATCATTCTCATATTGGGCGTGCTGACCGTCGTGCTCGTGGCCGTCGTGGCGCTGAACTCGGTCTATACCGTCGATCCGACGGAACAGGCGATCGTGCTGCAATTCGGCGCGCCCCGCGAAGTGGTGACGGAGCCCGGGCTTCATACGAAAATTCCGTTCACGCAGACGGTGGAATATATCGACCGGCGGGTGCTGAATGTCGAAGCGCCGCCGGACGAGATGATCGCGCAGGACAAGAAGCGTCTGGTGGTGGACGCGTTCGCGCGCTGGAAGATCATCAATGCGCTGCTCTATTACCAGACATTGACCGACCGCGACCGTGCGAACGAGCAATTGACGCTGATCCTCAGCTCCAACGTGCGCGGCGTGCTGGGGGCGCAGAACTTCTCGGCCGTATTGTCGAGCGAACGCGCGCAGCTCATGCGCGACATTCGCGACAACATGAACAAGGAAGCGGGACGTTTCGGGATCGAGATTGTAGATGTCAGGATCCGGCATGCCGATCTGCCGCCCACGAACAGCCAGGCGATCTACGAGCGCATGAAGCAGGAGCGCATCCGCGAAGCGAACGAATATCGCGCCGAAGGCGAGGAAATCTCGCAACGCATTCGCGCCCGCGCCGATCGCGACGTGACGGTGCTGACGGCGGAAGCCACGCGCGAATCCGAAATCCTGCGCGGGCAGGGCGATGCGGACAAGACCAAGATCCTTGCCGACGCCTATGGCCAGGATCCGGACTTCTTTGCTTTCTATCGCTCGATGCGGGCGTATCAGGAGGCGCTGCCGGCCGACACCACCTCGATCGTTCTGTCGCCGAACAGCGAATTCTTCCGCTATTTCTCGCAACCGGGAGGCGCCGCACCTGCCGCGCCTGCCCGCAAGAAACGTTAATTCGCAAAACGTCGCCGATTTTGCCCGCGCGATGGCGCGAGAGAAATCGTGAACAGTATGACGGAATTTGTCACTCGACTTGACGCATTGAGGCAGGCACAAAGAGTCGTTGCTGGGGGGCATCGTTCGCTCATAGGAGGAACCATGCCAAGCTACGAGATTTGCTACCTCAACTCCGACGGATCGCTGGCCTGCACGCTTGCCGCACTTTGCGCCGACGACATGCGCGCCAAAGTCCTCGCCCACGCGATGAAGCTCAGCGAGTACAAGCGCTTCGAAGTGTGGACCGGCAGAACGCTCGTCTATGAGCGCCCCATGCTTTTCGACGCGAATGCGGCGGAAGCTAACTCCGCGGGTGCGCCTTGATCGTCGCGCATAGCATCTGGGCGATGCGCGCACCCGGACCATCCCTGCCCACGCTTTGCATATTGATGCGCGCGCCTTCCAGCAGCAGGAAGATCTCATCGGCCAGTTGTTCGGGTTTGGCGAATCCCGCATCGCGGCACAGCGCCGCCAGATGATCGCGCTGATGGGTCTTGTGCTCTTCGATGACGGAGCGCGCCGGGTGATCCTTCTCGGGCAACTCGACGGCCGCATTGGCGACGGCGCAACCGCGGTCGCCGGCCTTCGCCAGCATCTCGCCCGTTTGGCCGATCCATGACTGGAGCTGCGCCTCGGGGTCGCCGGGATGGGCGCGCGCGAGGTCCGTCCAACCCGCTTCGGCCTCGGCCGAGAGCAGGCGCAGATAGTCCGCCACCAACTGGTCCTTGGACCCGAAATGGCGGTAGAGCGTCATCTTGTTGGTCTGGGCCGCCGCCGCGATCTCGTCGACGCTGACCCCCCTGATTCCGTGCGCGTAGAACAGCGTCCGGGCAGCTTCCAGGATGCGCTCGCGCGGCGACTTCTCGGTCTCGCGGGCCGGTTTTCCGGCGCTTTTCAGAATCTCTGCCATGGCCTCTTGACGTGGTACTTACCGGTAAGTACCTATTCGATGTTACCAACTAGTACCATGGTGGTCGGCAAATGTCACCACCCGGTGCGAAACAGGAGGCAGCCGCCATGTCCCAGCTCTTATTCGTCTCATCCAGCCTGTCGGGGGCTGGTTCGAAATCGGGCCAGATCGCGCGCGAATTCATCGATGCCTGGCAGGCCGCGCATCCCGGCACACGGCTCGTGGCCCGCGATCTGGGCGCCAGTCCCGTTCCCCATCTGACGGGCGAACGCCTGGGAGCAGTGACAACGCCGGACGACCGGCGCTCGGACCATCAACGGGCGACTGCAGCCGAAATCGATACACTGATCGAAGAGATCGAAGCGGCGGACACCATCGTGGTCGCGGCGCCCATGTACAATTTCACGATCTCCTCGACCTTGAAGGCGTGGATCGATCACATCACGCGCGCCGGGCGCACCTTTCGCTACACGCCGGAAGGCCCGCAAGGCCAGCTCAAGAACAAGCGCGTCTTTGTCGTCACCGGACGCGGCGGTTTCTACAGCGGCGACAGTCCGTTGAAGAGTTACGATTTCCAGGAACCCTATCTGCGCACGATATTCGGCTTCCTCGGTCTCGACGACGTCACCTTCATTCACGTCGAAGGACAGCAGATCGGCCCGGATGCGGCCGCGCAGGGTTTGTCGCTCGCACGCAACGCCATCGGCCAACACGTTCCAGCGGCGCAAGCGGCCTAAAGGCCGCGCGCCAAAGTTGGGCCGGAGCCGTCCCTCTCCCCGGCTCCGGTCCGACACCTCAATTCACCAGCGCAACACGTAACGACCCAACACGCCGCCCAGCGCGCCGATTGCTGCGATGCCCAGCGTGTACCAGATGACAACGAACGGCGCGGCGCTCTCATCGCAATGAAAGGCATAGACCCAGGCTCCGAATGCGCCGGCCAGCAAGCCGGCCATCGTTCCGGCAACGATGAGCCGCGTCGGCGCAAGCTTTCCAAGCGCCCAGAATGCGCCTGCGAACACCGGAAGCGAGAGAATTGCGATCCGCCAGGGACAGACATTCGACGACGCACCCATCATCATGTGCATGCGCATGGCGCGCGATACGCCGTCGATCTGGACGAATGCGAGGACGAGAAGAATGACGAGCGGAACCGCAAGCAGGGTCATCTGCACGCGAGAACTCGCCCCCGGCCGCGCCAGACGCTCGACCGCCCAGAACGCGAAACATCCCAGCGAGAGCGTGTAGAAGAACTTCATCCAATAGGCGCTGGTGGCCGCAGCACTCGCGAGATCGGGCCGGATGCCAAGCCACAGCCACATCGCGGCAAACGAAACGAGAGCGCCTGCGCCGAGACCGACCGCCAAAGTCGCCGGAACCGCGGCGCGGGACACCGGCGCGAGTTCGCCGCTCAATCGATCGATCAATTCATCGGTCTTCACGGCTTCGTCCTTCGCGCAGCTTTTCGCCCAGCGCTTTCAATCCTCGGTGGATGCCGACCCTCACGGCGATTTCGGAGCGGCCGCTGCGCTCCGCGGCCTCGGCCGTCGACAATCCTTCGATCTTCACCTGACGGATCGCGTCGCGCGTGGCTTGCGGGAGTGTTTCCAGCAGGCGGTCGAGATCGCGCCGTGCCAGGGCCGCTTCCGATTCGTCTTCGGCAAACAGATCGCCTGCATCGTCGAGCGCCACCGTCGCGCGGATACGCCCGCGGCGGAGATGATCCATCAGCTTGTAGCGCGCCACGGCATAGAGCCAGGGCGTGAAGGGCAGGCTGGTGTCATACGTCGCGCGGCGCGTATGCACGGCGATCAAAGTCTCCTGTACGAGATCCTCGGCGCTGGTCGCGTCTGCGGACGCCAGACGACGCGCATAATACCGGCGAAGCTGCGCGCTCAGGATGGCGAGCAATGCCCGATAGGCCGCAGCGTCTCCGGCAAGCGCCGACAGCATCAACGCCTTCAATTGCGCTTCTGCGGCGAGCAAACCCGACCTCTCCTTGTGAATACGCGCTGAATCGGGCGGATGTTACCTGGGGCGTGCCCGGGGACGAAATGAGACGCCACTGTAACCGATGCCGGGCTGGGGCCGAACTAGACATTGAGTTCGGCCAATACCGGCCGAAACCGCAACCGCGCCGGCCCGCCCGGCCCAAGGGGAACGACCATGAACAGCTTCACATACCGCGCAGCCGCTCTCGCACTCATGACGCTCGGCGCCACCGCGCTTGCCGGACCGGTCGTCGCGCAGACAGGAGGATCGATGTCCGGTCCGTCTTCCACGCCCGCAAATTCCGGCTCGATGTCGGGCGGCAGCATGTCTTCGCCGTCCACGCCCGCCGGGTCAAACACGATGTCCGGCGGCGCCATGCAGGGTCAGAAGAACACCACCACGAACAAGAAGCCCAAGCCAAACCCCAACGGCGCGATGGGATCGCCAAGCCAATCGTCCGGCGCCATGGGTTCGCAGGGTTCGACAGGCACGCCCGGCCACTGATCGCAGTTGAAAATATCGTTCGCGAAATCCGCGAATGCCCGAAATGAAAAACGGCCGGCGGGGCTTTTGCCTCGCCGGCCGTTTTCAAGCGGGTTGCTGCGTTCGGTAGTGGCTTGGCTGTCTGCGGATTCGGAGTGCCATTCCGCGATATTCGATCTCGATCGCTGGACGTATCCGATATGGCCGACTATGCCTGCGGCGACCGTCGGCGCTGCAGGCCTCAAGCGAAATGCCCCATTCCTATGATGTGAGGTACAGTCAGGCGTCGATCGCCGCATCGAGGCATTTCGCAGCGGAAATCCGGTTTTGTTTAAAGCTGGCCGGAGTCCAACATCCACGAACCGTTCTCGATCTCGGCGGAGGCACCGGGGCGCATAGTCTGATATTGCAGGACATGGGCTTCGACGTGACTCTGCTCGATTCGTCGCCAATAGGAGTCGAGAAAGCCAAAGCAGCAGGAGTTCGTCGCGCCATCGAGGGAGATTTCTTCGCCGATCCCTTGAGGAATGAAAAATTCGACGTCGTCCTGGCAAGAAGCTTTTCCGGCTTCAACACGGACCAACCGGCTTTCTTTGCAGACACTCTGGCGCGCGTCGGCGAGCTTGTTGCTCCGGGAGGCGTGCTGATTTACTGGAGCTGGACCGATTGTTCGGGTCAATGGTCGGACAGGGACACATCGTCCGGCGGCTTCAGCCACACGCCCCGGTCCATCGACGGGTTGTTCGACAGGCTCCTGCTCGTTCCCAAGTTTCATGTGCTTGCGCGCGCACCGATTGGTTTCACGCTGGCGGCAAACCGCATCCTGCGGGCGCTGCCTGCGCCGTTGCCGAAGCGGGTCACGTTGCTCGGGCTCCGCAATCGACCTCGGACGCAGGCGGCATAGCTATTCGAATTCGAACTGCCATTTCAGGATTCGGTTCTGCGCCTTGAAGACGTCCGTGGGCTTGCGATAGCTGAAGAAAACGCCATTGGAGGCGCGCCGGCTCGCAAGCGAATAGGTGAAGCCGGTGGGCCCGTCGGCGAATCGCTCCACATTGAAAAGATGCGCCACGTTCGCCTCTGGCTCGCCTGCGTGCTTCGCGAGCAGGAACACCTGGGGTTTGTTGTCGGCGAATCGGGGCGTCGACTGGGTGATCAGGACGTAGAAATCTCCGATGTCGACAATATTTCGGATCTCAGGTCCGCAATAACCAAGAACGGCCGGCATGGTCCCGGCCGATAAATCGGCGCGGAATATGCGCGACCCGCCCGCTCTTTTCGATGCCGAGGGACCTGTATGCTCCATGGCGTTGCTGAGGGCATCGTCCGATCCCCAGATTATCTCGTTCCCGGCCCACGCCAGATCCGTGAGGCGAAAAAGGCTTCGGGGAAAGCTGAATGCGCCAATTCTTGCGGTCGGCCCGAACATATCGGTCCGGTCGACCCATGTGTCGCCGTCATCGCTTGATTTCCAGATTCGCGATTCCGAAGGCTCGTCACCCGAAGTGAGCCACCATTCGCCCGTCAGCCCCGGCCTGGCCTGCAGGAAATGGAAATGACGAACATTTTCCTGCTCGAACACGACCTGCCACGAGCGTGCGAAATCCCGGCTCCGCCAGACCCGGCTGATTCTTGGGGCCGTCGCGTCGCGGCCGTTGCGCGCGTCGTCGCCGGGATATTCGCAATACATCAGCGTATCGCCGCAGACATCGACGGAACGGGGTCCGTGCCAGATCGGGCCGCGCATTTTCGCGGTATGGAGGATGCTTCCTTTCATGTCGGCGACGATGAAGCGATTGAATTGATCGGCCGAGGGCTTGTGGTCGTCCGGATCCATCGCCAAGAGCAGGATCTCGCGGTTCGGAAGAAGACGAGAACGGACGATCGGAAAGCGCGCAAACGGGCGCAGTCTTATGTCTTCCCAGTGGAGTCCCAGATCGTCCGAAACGGCAAATCCGCCCACCGTGCAGGCGACGACCCGGTCGGTTCCGTCGTCTGCGTTCGCGTGTTCGGAAAATGTATAGATATGGCCTCTCGGCATCTTCGGAACGCTCAACCGCACGACGGCGCGCTTCGCCCCGAACGAATCGGGGAGAGCGACCGCGATTCGTTTTTCCGGAGATTTCGGCTTCCGCTCGCTGGCTCGGAGGTACAGATTCGCAATCTGGTGTTGCCGGCCGCCCGACAAGCCCGACGCAAAACGCTTCAGCCATTTTGACGAGCGGTCGCGCCATGCACTGTTTCGGCTTCGCGACATTCGATCCGGCGCTCTCGTTATCGGGCATGCCTGGCGGCAGGAAGAAAACGTAGTAAGCGCTTCGCGAAAAGGCCAGTCGACGGCGCGTTGTGCGAGCTGCGCGCCGCCCCAAAAGAAAAACGGCCGGCGGGGCTTTTGCCTCGCCGGCCGTCTTCCAATCCATCGGGCGCGTTCAGACGGCCTTCAGATTCGTGGCCTTCGAGCCGCGCGCATCCGGCTGGATGTCGAACGAAACGCGTTGGCCTTCCTGAAGGCTGCGCATTCCAGCCGCCTCGACGGCAGTGACATGGACGAACACGTCCTTGCCGCCGCCTTCAGGCGAGATGAAACCGAAACCTTTGGTGGTGTTGAAAAACTTCACTGTTCCGATGGTCATGATAGTTCCTTGGCATCGGGTTCCGCCGGTGCAACATGCACAAGCGGCGCGAGAGGACGCTTATCAGACAAGGAAGTTCAGGCTGTCTCGTCCAGGCGCGCACTTTAGGCGAGTCGGATTCAAAAACAGGTGCGCTTCATCTGACGGGACGCCGTCGCGGGGGGACAAATAGCGCGTCTGACGTTAATTTACAATGGACCCAAAAAATCGACGGTTTGGCCGGAACGCCAGGCTCCGGACCGGGCTTCGAAATCAGGCTTTCGGCGCTGTCTTGCGCCGGACGGCCCGCTTGGGGGCGTTGGCTTTGGCCTCGGCTTTTTCGGCGGCCACCCGGTCGGCTTCGACCCGGTCGACCGCTTCCTTGGCCAGGCGCAGCGCACGCAGTTTCGCGATTTTCGCGTCGCCCGCCACCCGCTCCTTTTCCAGCTCCTGGCGGACGAGTTCGTCGCGCCGTTCGGTCTGGGTGAAGTAGTTCTGGGCTTTGCGGCGGGCCGCATCTTTAGGTTGTTCCGTAGAACCGGACATAGGCAATCCTTCGATGGTGATCAGATATGGCCCGCGAATTATCCGCGGGCCGAGAGGCATCGGTCAGAAGCAGGGGACTCGGCGCTGCTGGCCGGACGCCTCAAACTAGCAGATCATGCAGCGTATTGGGGAAATATTGGGGCCGGATAGCCGTATTTCAAGAATGACACTCCAGGCAAATCGCGGCAAATTCGGGGAAATGAAGGGTTTCGTCGTCGCAGCCCGGGGCTGACGGGAATCGCGGCGGGAGGAAGATTGTGACCACGCTCAAAAAGGCGTTCGAACATGTGCGGGAATTTGCGCTCGGTTACCCCGAAACGCGCGAAGACCACCCCTGGGGCGAGAGCGCCATCAAGGTCAGGGGCAAGACCTTCGTGTTCATGGGCCTCGCCGACGGCAGATTCGGACTTTCGGTGAAACTGCCCCGTTCGCACGAATTCGCACTCGATTATCCGTTCACGAAATCGACCGGTTACGGCCTTGGCAGCAGCGGCTGGGTTTCGGCGAGCTTTGCCGGCAAAGACAATCCACCGCTCGATGTTTTGCGCGCCTGGGTCGATGAAAGCTTCCGCGCGATCGCCCCCAAGAAGGTCTCCGCGTCATTGCCGGGTCTGACTGCACAATCTGCCAAGGCATCGAAACCGCAGCCGACGAAAAAGAAATCGAAAGCAGGCACCCGCGCGTCGGAGCGCAAATAGCGCCAGGCGGCATCGGGCGCTCGAATGCACGAATGAGAACTCCGGAGAGGAATCTGATGAGCAACATGCAACGTATAGTTTGGAAATTTGCGGCGGCGTTTTTCTGTTCGGTCGCCGTACAGGCTGCCGCGGCGCCGCCGCCGCCTGTCCATCATGTGTTCCTGATCGTGCTGGAGAACGAAGGGGCGGGCCTGACCTTCGGCAAGCATTCGCCGGCGCCCTATCTGGCCCACGATCTGGTGGCGAAAGGCGCCTTCCTGAAGAACTATTACGCGACGGGCCATTACAGCCTCGACAATTATATCGCGATGATCAGCGGCCAGGCGCCGAACCCCGTGACACAAGGCGATTGCCAGACGTTCTCCGACTTTTCAGCCAACACGCTCGACGCTGACGGCGAGGCGGTCGGAACGGGATGCGTCTATCCCCCGAATGTGATGACGCTTGCCGATCAGCTCGGCAAGGCGGGGCTGACGTGGAAATCCTATTCCGAAGATATGGGTAACGATCCGGCGCGCGAGAGTGCAACCTGCGGCCATCCGGTTCCGAACACGCCCGACGGCACGCAGAAGGCAGAGCCCGCCGACGCCTCGCATCCGGCGGACCAATACGCCTCGCGCCACAATCCTTTTGTTTATTTCCATTCGATTATCGACAGCGATGCCTGCAAGGCCGATGTCGTGAGTTTCGCGAGCCTGCAATCCGACCTGCAATCGGTCGCGACAACCGCGAATTTCAATTTCATTACGCCCAATCTCTGCGATGACGGCCATGACGGCGGCAGGCCGGATCGGACCTGCGTCGACGGAAGGCCGGGCGGTCTTGTGACGGCCAATGCGTTTCTCAAGCAATGGCTTCCGCTCATTCTCGCATCGCCGGCATTCAAACAGGACGGCTTGCTGATCATCACCTTCGACGAGGCGGATATCGATGCCGGCTACGACGCGGCGAAGCACGCTTATTTCAAGAAAGGCGGCGACGTTTCGGCCTGCTGCCGCGAAATGCCGGGTCCCAATATCGGTTCCGGGCAAACGGTTTTCGGCATGCCGGATCTGGGACCGGGCGTTTTCGGCCCCGGGGGCGGACGCATCGGAGCCGTCGTGCTCTCGCCCTTCGTCAAGGGAAAAACCGTTTCGAAGGCGGACTACAATCACTACGCGCTGTTGAAGACGCTGGAAGATATTTTCGGGCTGAAGCATCTGGGCTATGCCGGTCAGGCGGGGGTGAACGCGTTCGGTCGCGACGTATTTTCTGCCGCGTCGAAGAACAGATAGCAGCATCGGAGGCGAAAGCGGGATGGTCCAACCCAGCGGCGACGACGATGACGACCGGTCGGCGACCAATATGGTCGTGCTGGTCGTCGTCGCCGTGATCGTCGTGGTCGGGTGCTTTGTCGCCTGGGAGATGAAGAAGGAAACGACGCTCGAAGATTGTTATGCGTCCGGGCAGCGCAACTGCGCGCCGATCGATACGCAAGGTCCTCACTAGGAGACCCAACCAGCCCCTTGCCGGCGGGCGCCCGGTTCGCCGATCTGTGCCGCACCGGGCGATCCGGATCCCGTCACGACATTCATGGTTCCGTTGACCGAATGGTCAGACGGAACGCCGTCGGTGATGGAGATGCATTAGCGAACCGGAAAGGGTTCGCGCCAGCTCTCGATCTCGTTCAGCCGGTCGTGCCAGCGACGCACATTCGCGAATTCGCCGAGCGGCAGTTTCGCCTCATCGGCATAGGGTAGCGTCATCGCAACCGAAAAGTCGGCGACCGTGATGCTGTCGCCCACGAGCCATGTTCGGCCCGCGAGATGAGCATCGAGCACGCCAGCCCAACGGCGAAAATCGCGGATGGCTTCGTCCACGACGGCCGGATCCGGCGGTCCGATGCCGAAGCGCCGCTTGACGATATTCTCGAAATAGAGTGTGCCGCCCGCCCGCGTGAAATGTTGGGCGTTCCAGCTGAACCAGCGGACAATGTCGATCTGCCGCGCATCGTGCGGCCACAGATCGGCGCCCATGTCGTCGGACAGCTGACAGATCACGGCATCGGCTTCCCAGGTGATCCGCTCGCCCTTCACGAGGGTCGGCACTTTGCCGTTCGGATTGATGGCGAGATAGGCCGGCTTCTGGTGATCGCCCTTCGCAAAATCGAGATACACATATTCGACCGGCGCATTCAGATATCGCGCGACGGCGCAGGCCCGCCCCGACGACAGAATGTCGGAGTAGTAGAGCTTCATCTTGCGGCTCCTCTCGCGAAATACGCTTCCAGCTTGTCGAGCGCACCCGTCCAGCCCCCTTCGTGGCTGAGGCGCGATTCTTCGTCGTGCAGGAGCGCGTGCGTGAAGGTGAGTTCGGTGCCTTCGGGAACGGGTTTGAGCCGCATCTCGACCCGCGACTCGCCCGGGTCTTCAGCGCCGCCTTTCCAGCGCCAACTCATGACGACCCGCTCGGGCGGGACGATTTCAAGAAATTCGCCGCTGCTTTCGTGCTCGCTGCCGTCGAGCAGGCGGAAGCGCACACGATAGCGGCCGCCGACGCGCGGATCGGATTCCGCCAGAAGCACGGGGCCCGCATCGGGACCCCACCAAAGCGCGATGCCTTCGGCCGTCGTGACCGCATCGAAGACGATCTGCGGCCGCGCCTTGATGCGGCGCACCAGCGTGAGACTCGTCATCGCTCTTTTCTCCGCGCTTCGGCTTCCTTGTTCTCGGCGTAGGTCGCGAGCCGGTCGAGGCCCGCAGACCAGAAGCGCTCGTAACGGCGCAACCATTCCATCGCCTCGCGCATGGGCTGCGTCCTGAGCCGCACCGTCACCGTGCGGCCGGACTTCGAGCGGGTGATGAGGCCGGCGTCGTCGAGCACATCCAGGTGCTTCATTACGGCCGGCAGCTTGATGGCAAAGGGCTCGGCGAGTTCGCTGACGGAGGCGCCGTCGTTGCGTTCGAGCCGTGCGAGGATCGCGCGCCGTGTGGGATCGACGAGCGCCGCGAAGGTGCGGTCGAGGCGGGTTTGATAGTTCACCATATAGGAAAGTGATAATCAATTCGATCGGATTGTCAACGCCGCGAAGGCGCGTCGCTGGGTTCGCATGGCGGGCTTCATGAATTCTGGTGCAGGCGATTCAAACCGCGGCGACCTTGGCGTCGGCACTGGAAATCAGCGATTTCGGAACCAGCAGGATCACCGGCAATATCAGGGCATAGACGATCGTCGTCGCAACCACGCAGGCGACGAAGCCGCCATGATATTCGTACAAATCCGTGCCCCAGAAATTGCCGACATTCACCGCGAGCGCATACATGCTCCATGACATCATCATCATGGTTCCTTCCAGACCCTTGGGACAGGCGCGGATGAGCAGGTCCATCAGGGCGGCCGTTGCAATGCCGCCGAGCAGTCCGATGGGAACGGCCGCGAGAAGCGCGCCGGTCGCGGAATGGACGAACAGCAGCGGGATGATTTGCGGAACGCCCATGATCGCTCCCAGCCACAGAAGTTTCTCGAGGGAGTATTTCAGGCTCAGATAACCGAAGACGACGAACATGGGCACGGCAAAAGCGGTCGATATGGCGTTGTAAGCGCCCCATTGCGTATCGCTGGCATGGAGTTCGTTCGACATATAATACTGCAAGACAGTCGTGGTGCCGGGCGAGAAGTTCCACAGAAGCCACGCTATGAGCGCGGGATAGATCGGCCAGTGCCGCACGAGCCGATTCAAGTCCGCGACAAAATCGCGGCGCTCCTCGCGGTGCGCGGACAGATCCGCGAAAACCGCGCGCGGTTTCCAAAGCCCCAGCGCTGCGATCAGCGTCATCGCCAGTGCGGCGATCAGAAAGAGAATCCGTATCGCGATGTTGGGGCTCTGAGCTTCCAGCAATTCGCTCAGCGCGCCACCCGCGAGCAGCGCCGCCACGATCGACGAGGTTCCGGCGAAGTTCCAGACCGCACTCATCTGGCCCGACATCGCGTGTTGCTGTCCGATGGTGGATGCCAGGCCGTTCCAGGCGCCCCACATGAAAAGAAAGGAGCCCGCCATCACCATCGCGCAGGCGAGCAGCATGGGCTCGCTCACATTGACGAATGCGAGCCCTGCCAGAAGCAGCGCCGCGATCCCGCCAAAGAGAATAAAGTAGCCGCGATCTCCCTTACCGAACGGATTCCAGAAATCCCGGACCACGCCGAACGCAAACGACAGATAGCCGGGAATCGCGGCCCACAGTCCGAAGGCGGCCAGTTCGTTGGCCGACAGGTGCAATTTGTTTTTCAGTACGAACGACAGCGGAATGGTGAACAGTCCGACGGACGGATTGATAAAGCTCAGCGCGACGATCATGATGCCGGCATAGAGCAATATCGTTCGGCGCTGTGCCGCATTGATGCGCGTCGCGCCGGATGTTGTTGCCGCGTCGTCGGCAACGAGGACCGGGTCGGTCATCGGATTCTCTAATGCGCCGCGACGCGCCAGACGATGTCTCCGGTGTCGTCGGCCACCAGCAACGCGCCGGTGCGGTCGACGGCGACGCCGACGGGCCGGCCATAGGCGATACCGTTGTCCTTGTCGGCCATGAAGCCCGTCAGGAAGTCTTCCGGCATCCCGCTGGGCATTCCATCGGCGAACGGGATATAGATCACCTTGTAGCCGCTATATTGCCGGCGATTCCACGAACCGTGCTGACCGATGAATGCGCCGCCGCGATAATGGGCGGGGAATGCGTTGGCTGTGTAGAACGCGAGCCCCAATGGTGCGGTATGCGCGCCCAGCGCGTAATCGGGCGTGATGGCCTTGGCGACGAGATCGGCTCTCTGGGGCGTGACGCGCGCGTCGACATGCTTGCCCCAATAGCTGTAGGGCCAGCCGTAGAAATCTCCGTCACGCACGCGTGTAAGATAATCCGGCACCAGATCGTCGCCCAGCATGTCGCGCTCGTTGACGACGGTCCACATAACATGACTCCGCGGTTCATAGGCGAGCCCGTTGGGATTGCGTGTGCCGGATGCGAAGATGTGCAAGCCGCTGCCGTCCGGATTGATCTCGAGCACGTTGGCGCGATGGAATTCGTTGGCCGCGCCGTTTTCGCCGACATTGCTGCCGGAGCCGACCGTGACATAGATCTTGGCGCCGTCGGCGCTGACGAGCAGGTTGCGGGTCCAGTGGTTGTTATAACCGCCCTCGG
>JBEKLK010000034.1:0-16056 GCA_050010235.1 Rhizomicrobium sp. | reverse complement strand
CCGACCATGGTCGCCGAAAATCTCACCTGGGACGAGTTCGCGCGGGTGAATCTGCATCTGCCCTATCTGTCCGGAATTCAGCCTGAGGTGGGCGAGACGCGCAATTATCCCTTCGGCGATCAGCTCTCCCATGTTCTGGGTTACGTCGCGGCAGTCTCGCCCGAGGACAAAGCCAACGACGACGATCCGCTGCTCGACCTGCCCGGCTTTCGCATCGGCAAGCGCGGAATCGAAAAACAGTTCGACTCCCAGGTGCGCGGAACCGCGGGCGCGAGCCGGGTGGAAGTGAACGCCTATGGCCGCGTCATTCGCGAGCTCGGTCGCGATCCCGGCATTCCTGGTTCGGATGTCTATCTCACCATCGACAACGAAGTGCAGAAATTCGTGGCTCAAAGACTGGGCAACGAAAGTGCCGCCTGCGTGGTGATGGATGTGGCGACGGGCGACGTGATCGCGATGGCGTCCACGCCCGGATACGATCCCAACGAATTCAACGTGGGCATCACGGATGCGCAGTGGAAGGGGCTCACGACCGACGACCACGATCCGCTGATCAACAAGGTGCTGTCAGGCGTCTATCCGCCGGGTTCGACCTTCAAGCCGGCCGTGGCGCTGTCGGCGCTGGATTCGGGCCTGCTGCCGGCAAACTTCAGCGTCAATTGCACCGGCTCGCTGCAATTCGGCAATTACGTCTACCATTGCTGGAAGAAGGGCGGACACGGGCATGTCGACCTGCATCGGGGCATCGCGGCCTCCTGCGACGTGTTCTTCTACGAAGTTGCGCGGCGCGTCGGCATCGACGCCATCGAGCAGGGCGCGCACAAACTCGGCCTCGGCTATCAGACGCATATCGAGATTCCAGGCGAGAAAGCTGGCGTGATCCCCGGCCGCGCGTGGAAGGAAGCGACCTATCATGCCGCCTGGCAGCAAGGCGAAACGCTCAACACCGGCATCGGCCAGGGCTATGTGTTGGTGACGCCGATCCAGCTCTGCATGCTGGCGGCGCGGGTGGCGAGCGGCAATCAGGTGGTGCCTCGCATCGTGCGCGTGGTCGGCCATAACGTCGAGCAGCGGCCCCAGCTCAAGCGCCTCGAATTTTCCGATGCGGCGCTGGCCGCCGTGCAGTCCGGAATGAACGCCGTCACCAACGAGCCCGGCGGCACGGCCTATGCCTGGCGCATTCCCAACCCGGGTTTCGAAATGGCGGGCAAGACGGGCACCGCCCAGGTGCGCCGCATCAGCAAGGAAGAACATCTGGCGGGCGTCAAGAAGAACGACGAACTGCCCTGGAATTTGCGCGACCACGCGCTGTTCATCGCCTATGCGCCGGCGGACAAACCCCGCTATGCGCTGTCGATCTTGCTCGAACACGGTGCGGTCACCTCGCATCCGCATGTGCAGATGGCGCGCGACATCCTCCTGTTCGCGCAGCAGCGCGATCCGGTGAATATGCCGGCGAATTATCCGATCAACGCCGCGGACAATGGCGGAGCGCATATATGAGCTCCAGGCCATACGCCGCGGCGCGACGCACGCTCTCCATCGGCGAGAAGCTGCTTGAGATCAATTGGGGCCTCGTCGTCCTCATCACCCTCGTCGCCTGCGTCGGATTTGCGATGCTCTACTCGGTGGCGGGCGGAAGGTTCCAGCCCTGGGCTACGCCGCAGATGGAGCGTTTTGCGGTGGGCTTCGCCGTGCTGGTCGCGGTCGCGCTCGTCGATATCCGCGTGTGGATGAGCCTTGCCTATCCCGCCTATGGCGTCGCACTGATCCTGCTGGTGGCGACGACGGTTGCCGGTCATGTCGGGCTCGGCGCGCAGCGCTGGATCGAGCTTGGGCCGCTGCAGCTTCAGCCTTCCGAACTGATGAAGATATCCCTGGTGCTGGCGCTGGCGCGCTATCTGCACGGGCTCAGCGTGGAAGACGTCTCCCGGCCGCTCAAGCTCGCGATCCCGCTCGCGATGATCGCGGTGCCCACGGTGCTGGTGCTGATGGAGCCCAATCTGGGTACGGCCACAATCCTCATGGCCGACGGCTGTTCGCTGTTGTTTCTTGCGGGACTGTCCTGGTGGTGGATCGTTCCAGCGGTGACGAGCGTGGTCGCCGCCGTGCCGATCGCCTGGCAATTTCTCCTCCACGATTATCAGAAGCGCCGCGTGATGACGTTCCTCAACCCCGCCAACGATTCGCTGGGCGCGGGCTGGAACATCAGCCAGGCGGAAATCGCGATGGGCTCGGGCGGCTTCACAGGCAAGGGCTTCGGGCAGGGCACGCAAAGCCAGCTCAATTTCCTGCCCGAAAAGGAAACCGATTTCATCCTCACGGCGCTGGGCGAGGAATTCGGTTTCGTGGGATGCGTCGCGCTGATGCTCTTGTTCGCGACCGTCATCTTCTATGGCGTGCGCATCGCGATGGCGTCGCGCAGCCAGTTCGGCCGCCTGCTCGCCATGGGCATCACGCTCAATTTCTTCTTCTACATCATGATCAACGCCGCGATGGTGATGGGGCTGATTCCGGTGGTGGGCATTCCCATGCCGCTCATCTCCTATGGCGGCACGGCGATGCTGACGGTGATGTTCGGATTCGGGCTGCTGATGTCCGTCCACGTCCACCGGCAGGTGGAAATTCCGCGCTCCTCGGGCGGAATTATTTAGGCGCAACCGCCTTTCTGGACAGGCCGGAAACCCTCTGCTATAGGCGCGGTCCCTCGGCGGTTTCCGCCCCCGGGCGCTTAGCTCAGTTGGTAGAGCAGCTGACTCTTAATCAGCGGGTCGCAGGTTCGATTCCTGCAGCGCCCACCAATCAGTCCATCCGAACGCAGACTGTCGGGTGCGGGAAATGTGAGACTCAATATCATTTGAATAGACCGTTGGCTGCGTTCTTCGCGCGTTGCGATCTCATCGGTGTCTCGCACTCTGCCACTGATTGGTTCGCCCACCCAAAGCCGGCCCATGGCAATTCCACGCACCGCGCTCTGGCCGCGCCGACTTAAATCGAACTGGCACTCTAATTGCCCTGCCCAGTTTTCTTGTCGAAGCCGGATGTCAGCCGGAACGGAATTACAAGCGACCCGGTTCTTGAGAACTCGCGGCGTCTATTGTCCGCGCAGGGCTGCAATGCAGCACGCCACCGGCGCGTCCTCGTCCCGGTGCCAACTCGCACAGATCCGGTGTTGGCCGTCCGCAATGGTCAACGTCACGCCGTGCCCGCCGTCGCCGCGGACGAGCAGCACCGGCGAAAGCTTCGTGCCCTTTTTGATCTTCTTCAGATCCGCCGCGACGTGCGGATCGTCCTTGTCCAGCAGATGCGTCTGGCTCGCGCGCAGCAAATCTTTCCCCTGGCGCCGGACCGTCGGCGCACGGCGCAGGTCTCGGACGATCTTGCGCGTCACCGCCTCGCTGAAAAGCAGGCTCAGATAGGCGTGCGCGGCAACATAATCTTCGTCGGCGGGCTTCTTCTCCCAGATGTCGTTGAGCTTGTTCGCCACGCTTTGCCTCGTTGGTTTGGTTCTGAATCGGCGGACGCGCCGCCGCAGCAGAGGGGTAGAAAGTTGCCGGTTCTCGGAAAGGGAACTTGTGAACGCCCGTTGCAGTTCCATGACAATGGGCGCTTTCACTTTTTTGGGGACCGAAAACCATCTGAGCTTTCCGCAGGAGTGCGCGCGGGCGGTGCTGATTTTCTTCTATGGCCTGCTCCTGCTGCGTCTCAGCGGGCGGTGCTCGCGTCCCAAGGGATTGCCAATTAGCAAAATGACGATATATAGTCAAACCCGGATTGCTCTTGGAACGGGAGCGTCAGCGATGGATCTCATGTTTGACGCCATGTGCGCATACCCGACGGATATGATTCGGACGACAAGCGACGCCGCAAGTGTCGCAATATCGCTCTGCAAGATCTGCCGCGTGCCGAAGAAAACATAGGAACTGTGGCGCAACCGGCGGCCATGCTGCCGCCATAGCTTCCTGGAAACCGGAGATAGAAGATGACGAGACAGATTGTCACGACCGATAAGATCGCGCCGCCAGTGGGACCGTTCTCCGCCGCCGTACGTGCCGGCGGCTTTGTTTTTATGAGCGGTCAGATTGCGCTGGACCAAACGTCCGGAAAGCTAATAGCAGGCGACGTCGCGGCGCAAACGGAGCAAATATTCCGGAATATCAGCGCCATCCTCGTTGCGGCCGGAAAGTCGTTCGCCGACGTTGTCAAAACAACCGTGTTTCTTGCGGACATGAAGGATTTCGGCGCGATGAACGCGGTTTATGAACGGCACTTCGAAGCGCCGTTTCCGGCCCGCACGACGATAGCTGCCGCCGCGCTACCGCTCGCGGCGACCGTTGAGATCGAAGTCGTTGTCGCGTGACAAGCACATGACCCAAACGGTCGCAACTCGTCGCGCCGCCTGGCGCGAAAAACGCGCGATACCTTGTGATCGACGACTTCGAGGCTGCGAAAGATGACTTTTGGAATGAGGGCGCACAAATTCGGCGGTCCGGAAGTCTTGCAATGGGAGAGTCTGAGCGTTGGCCATGGCAATTGACGGTACATCGTCTGTTTGCTAATTAACAATATATACAAACGCATCGTTAACACTCGAGGATGGACATGCCGGCTTATGTCGTTGTCACGCGCCTGCGCACGCGCAATCCCGCAGAGCTTGAGCTTTACCGCGATCAGATTCGTGATCTCCCGTCCGCTTCCGAGTTCAAGTGGCTGGCGCGCTTTGAGGCTTGCGACGTCAAGGAAGGACCGAACGTGGAGGGTGTCGCGATTTTGGAATTCCCGACTCTGGACCAAGCGCAGGCCTGGTATGCGAATCCGGATTATCAAAAGGCAGCTCAACATAGATTCATGGGCGGTGACTACAGTTTCATCATCGTGGAAGGCGCGAGTGCAGGTTGACCCGCGTTTTGCCGTCCGGCATGTCCTCGACAAGACCGATGACGCCGACGGCATTCACGCGCGCCTTGCGCGCCGCGAGCGCGCCGTCGTGACGTCGCTCGGTCACGAACATGCCGGGCTCTTTTCCAACAACGACCAACTGTCGGAGCGCATGACCAGTGCGTTCCGCTCCAGCTGGGCCGATCGATCCTTCGTCTACACTACGTCTCTACGGCGCTGTTAACCGAGCGAAGGTGTTCGCGGAATTCATAGCCCGGATTTGCCTTCGACCTTTTTAGATATTCGTCGAAGCGCGTCTGCTCCCTTAAGCTCCGGCCTTTGGTCATCAATTCGGCCTGGCGCCGTTCCGTATCACGGATCTGTTCCGCAATTTCGATCACTTTACGCAGACTCTGCTTCGGCAAAAACAGAACGCCGTCCGCATCGGCGACAACCACGTCATCAATCGATACGCACCAATCCCCGATTTGAGCGTTCACCAGCACTTCAGAATGCCGTTCGCGAACTCGCAGTGGACCAGTTGGCAGGCTCCCTGCGGAGAACAAGGGCAGGCCAATATCCAAGAGTTCGGCGGTGTCCCGATGGAGCCCCCAGATAACGATTCCCGACAAACCAGCCTGCTTTGTTTCAAGCGCGATGAGGTCTCCGACACATGCTTCATCGACACGCCCCTCGTTGTCCACGACCAGGACGTCGCCCTTGGACGCACCCGCGAGGGCTTCGAGAAACACGTCAACGCTACCTGCGTGCCTCGTTGGACGCACGGATCCCTGGCACCTCATCGAGCGTGCGACTCCCTTAATGGCCGGCGGCGCACACCGAACTGCCACGGTCGCGCGAAGACAGGCGTCGGCGAGATGTGCTGTCGTGAGCGTCTGGAGCCTCGTCATCTCAGTGCTTTCGGGCATCATAACCTCGCGGGGTGTCAGCCAGGCATCGTGGCAGACAGAATTGTTGTCGCTGGAGTCCCGTGACTGCGTCCAAACCTCGGATTTCTAAGCCTCCAATCGCATTTCGTGCAGCGCCTCCGCCATGATCTCTAACGCAATGGGGAAACCGTCGGCTCGTGCGCCAAAACCGATCCGTATGTGGTGTGGCATTCCGAAGCAATCACCCGGCGCAACCAGGACGCCCTTTCGCGCCAGCAATTCGCAGAATGGTCGGCTGTTACGGAGATCGCGAAACCAGGGGAACGCCACCATTCCCCCCTCAGGGCGTACCCAGGAAAGCGTGTTCGCATGGAGAGCCATGAAGCCTTCAAGGGCCACCAGGTTCGGCTTGGCCACAGCATGCGTCCGCGACACGAGTTGTTCGCGAGATCCCAAGGCGCGTTCTGTAACGGCGTCCAAAAGAGGCGATCCGGAGACCGTGAAAGTCATGCGCGCGAGAATGATGCGTTTTCGACGCTCCGCGTCCGGATCGATGATCCATCCCGTGCGCAGCCCAGCCAGCGACAGCGTCTTGGACATATCTCCAACGACGATCGCATTGTCGATGCCGACGGCGGAATGCTGCTCCTTCCCATGATAGAGCGCGTGATACACCTCGTCGACGACAAGCGGGATCTTGCGCCGTTTAAGCTGGGCGGCGAGAATTTCAATCTCGGCCCGCGGCATAACCGAGCCCGTGGGATTGTGCGGCGAGTTCACAATCACCAGCCGGGTGTTGTGATCGACCGCGTCCAAAGTGTGCTCGGCCGTTTGTCGGAACCCGTTGGTCGCGCTCAGCTTGTAAGGTTTGAGCCCCAAGCCCCAAGCGATCGCCATCCCATTAAACGGAGAAAATGCGATCGACGGAAGCACGACGTTCCCGCCAGGCTGCGCACACAGGCACAATAATATGGACATCGCTTCGGATGCACCCGTGGTCACGACCACCCAGTCCGGATCGGCGCCGGAAGCGGCGGAGATCCGTGCCCGAAGGGCGCGATGCCCCTCGGGCGGTGCGTAGGTGAGTTTGATAGTGTCCAAGGCGCTGGTGTCCTCTCCCACCAGCGCGAGAACATCCTTAAGTGTCCAGTTGGGCCCTGTACTCGCAGCCAGATTGAATCGGATGGGAGGTTCAGAAAATTCGTGCTCCGCCAACCACTGTTCCAGGGGGAAAGGCAGGAGATCCATATTCAAGCCTCCGATTCTGTAAGTCGCTCTGCGTTCATCATTGTTTATCGGCCCATTCCGCATCCATCGAAAATTCGGATTTCATGCGCGAAACAAATCCACCGAACATCAAATCCGGGCTCCGACGTTACGAACCAATCGACGCGGTCATGGCCCCTTCTCCGACAATCACTGTCGAGCCACCAACGTCGATGCTCACGAGTTTGCCGCCTTCCTTGCGCGCGGAAGCCTCGATTCGGCTTGGACGACCCATCTTGACGCCTTGATCGACAAGCCACTTGAACGCGCCGTCGCCAAGGCGCTCGGCCAGCGCGCCGGCCAACGCCGCGCAAGCGGAGCCCGTCGCCGGATCTTCCTCCAGCCCGAGCGCGGGAGCGAACATGCGCGCGTAAAGATCGCTTCCGGATGCCAAGTCGCCGGAAAAGAAAAACAGTTGCGGCGACCACGATTGCGCAAAACGCGATGACCAGACCGCTCGGTTGAGGGCTGCCCGATCGACAGCTTGTCTGTTCTTCAGATGCACAAAACTGAACGATACCCCGACGCTGCCGAACCATGTGTCCAGGATATCCTCCTCTTTCAGCGAGAGAACTTCGGCGGCAGCCTTGTTTCCGGGAACAGTGTCCGGTTTGTCGATTTTTCCCGGAAGGATCAGGCGCGTAAAGACCGGCGCCGGACCCGGCCGAATGGCGACGGTCACTGGTCCGATGCCTTCCTCAAACACAATCGTCTCTACGTTCTCCGGAATTTTGCCGATCTCCCGCAGGACGGCCGCGGTTCCGACCGTGGGATGCCCGGCAAATGGCAATTCGGTCTTCGGCGTAAAGATGCGGACACGAAAGGTGTGGCGCGGATCGCGGGGAGGCAGGACGAATGTCGACTCCGCGAAATTAATTTCGCGAGCGAATGCCTGCATCTCCGCGTCGGTTATCTTCGCGGCCTCGGGAAATACCGCAAGCTGGTTGCCTCCAAAGGCCGTCTCCGTGAAGACGTCGGCGATTATGAATTTGTGCCGCATGCTGCTCGTACTCCTGGTTCGTTGAAGAGGTTCGATTTTCCGGATCGGCCGCCGCAACTGCGGATCCGCCGCAGGGCGGACAATTCGGACTGGCAGTTTGCGGTGCCGAGGCTCGCGACCATGTTCCGACGGCCCTCCTTGCGCTGAGTGCGGTAATTAGCTAACTTACGATATATCTAAATGGCAGTCGCCGGCATGTCAACGCTCGAGGCCATTTGCGCAACTGCTATGCCTGTGGCTCGGTCGCGCCGGCTCTTGCCCACAAGTACGACCTCAAGCTACGGCCCGCCGTCGGAGCTATTTCTTGACGAATAGCGGTAAATTAGCTAACTAACGAAGCAATCTATTCAAAGGTTTCCGTAATGGCAATGTCTCTTGTAATTGTGTTTCGCGCGCTGGCCAATGACCGCCGGCTGCAAATTCTGAAATGGCTGAGAGATCCGACGGCACACTTTCCGCGTCAGGTCGACGGCGATCTCGTCAAAGACGGAGTTTGCAATTTGCGTATTGCCGAGAAGCTCGGAATCAGTCAGCCAACATTGAGCGAGCACATGAGGGTGCTGACCCAGGCCGACCTGGTCATTCCGAAAAGGATCAAACAATGGACGTTTTATAAGCGCAACGAGGCCCGCATCAAAGAGCTTCAGAAAGTCTTCGGCAAGCAAGTTTGACGCGACCTGCCAGGAGATCGAACGATGGCTGAAATCGGTTCCGAGGTTTGCCTGATCGTTGGCGCGGGGGCAGGCTTGAGCGCCTCGCTGGCCCGGTGTTTTGCCCGGGAAGGCATGAAGGTCGCTCTGGCCGCGCGCAGACCGGAAAAACTGGCGGAGCTGTGTCGCGAGACCGGTGCGCGCGTGTTTCCGTGCGATGCGGCAAGACGTGATCAGGTCGATTCACTATTCGAAGCCGTTGAGAGTGCAGTAGGTTCGCCAGATGTCGTTGTCTACAACGCGAGCGGGCGTGTTCGGGGTGCCTTTGTCGAGCTCGACCCGTCTGCGGTCGAGGCGTCGTTGGCGCTAACTGCAATGGGCGGGTTTTTCGTGGCCCAGAGGGCAGTGCGCGGCATGCTTCAGCGGAAAAGTGGCGCCGTACTGTTTACGGGGGCGTCCGCGAGTATAAAGGGCTATGCGCGCTCGGCCCCTTTTGCGATGGGCAAGTTCGCGTTGCGCGGCCTCGCTCAGAGCATGGCCAGGGAGTTGGCGCCACAAGGCATTCATGTCGCACATTTTGTCATAGACGGCGGGATCCGCGCGCCCGGGCGGACGGAAGATCCCGGAACCTCCGATTCCGTACTAGACCCCGATGCGATAGCGGCAACTTATCTTCATGTCTTGCGCCAACCGCGCAGCGCGTGGACATGGGAAGTCGAACTGAGACCCTGGGTCGAAAAATTTTGAGAAATGTTGCGCACAACAATACGATTTCGTCGCACGTCGCGTTCATCACTTTCTGGAGGCGCATGAAATTCCCCTGGATCGATTTATCTTTGTGAGGGCTGTGAGAAATGTTGATGACAGGTCGGCGCACAAAGCACTTGGCGATAGGCGCCCTGGCGACGACGCTCCTATTCGCCGCGGCAAATGTATCTTATGGCTTCGAGGGTGACGCACTTTACGCGAGGCCGGGCCAGTTCTTCACGGCCTCCGACGGTGCAAAGCTGAATTTCTATTGCTCGGGACAAGGCTCGCCGACCGTCGTGTTCGATGCCGGCGAGGGCGATTGGTCGCCTGCTTGGGCGCCTGTGCAGCCGGAAGTGTCGAAGTGGACGCGCACCTGCAGCTACGACCGCGCCGGCGCGGGGTTCAGTGTCATGGGACCGCTGCCGACCAATTCCAAACGTTTTGCCGAGGAGCTGCACAGCGCGCTTCACAATGGAGGCGTAGACGGACCTTATATTCTCGTCGGCCACGCCTATGGCGGTGACAACATGCGCGCATTTGCGGACCTCTACATGTCCGAAGTTGCCGGCATGGTTCTTGTCGATCCGGATGAGCGTGACGTGGAAACGACTCACGATCTCGACGAGATTTGGCGAGGAATCGACGAACGGAATCTTGGGCAATTGGCTTTCTGTCGCGATGCGATCGCCGCCGGCAAGGAATTTCCACTCACACCGCCGCCAGACCACCCAGGTTGGACTTGTCTCGACTATTCATTCAGGGGAATACCGGACCTCAGGTTCTCGCCGGAGCTGAATGCGAGCATTCTCAAGATCATGACGACCAAGACCGCGATGTACGAAGCATTGCTCTCTGGTGTTGGCCAACGGGCCTGGGAAAACAATTTTCTGCGAACTCATCGTCAATCGCTTGGGTCACGTCCTCTGCGCCTGATCTCGACAATGTACCATATTCCAACCACGTCAACGCGGCCGACGGCGGAGCGCATCAAGTTCAATCAGGAACGGAGGGTCTTCCAGGGGAATCTGCTCGCCCTGTCTGCCAATTCCAAAACGGTTTTTGCCGACACGGGCGCGTTCGTTCAGTTCGAAAAGCCCGACATTATAATCGAAGCAATTCGCGACGTTTACGATCAGACGAAGTAGGCGAGCGCCTTTGCCGTCGGGGGCCAAACCCATGAATACGCGTTCATCGGCTCTGCGCGTCAGCTGCGGCTTGTGCCGCCTCGCGCGCAGCGATGTACTGTTCGAACGTGCCGTTGCGGATCCTTTCGCGACGGTCTTCGAGGCCGCGGTGAAGTTCAATCAACACTCTTGCAGCGTGTTCGTTCTTCTGGATTGCAGCCCAATAGGCAGCGACATTTGTAATTGCCGGAATCGGCGTGTCGAAGCCGGCGGCCGGCAGGACATTCTCGACAAAAAAGAGTCCAGGCACGAGCGCGCAATCGGCCAGCGTGATGCGACCGCAGCAGGCGAAGCCATCCTTGCCGATGAATTTGTCGAGCGCCTTGAGGTTCCCCACCACCTCGCCGGCAAGCAAGTTGCGGACACCATCGTTGATTGCGGCGGGTTTCCTTGGAGACAGGGCGCCTGTCAGACGGGACAGCATGAACATGTTGTTTATGATGTAGATGTCGCCAATGCGGGCAAGCGTGCGGATATGCGCGGTCTCTCGCGGACTGACTCCCAGCAGCGAAGGTTCGGGATAGATCTCTTCGAGATATTCCGCGATCACTTCGGATTCCGGAATCAGGTCACCATCGATATCGAGAACCGGAACACGTCCGATCGGAAATTTCTCGCGGAATTTTGGCATGCCCCAATCCGCAGGCTGTTCGAAAGTAATGTGCGTAGTGCCTTTGGCATAAATCTGCATTCGTACCCGCGCGGAGTAGGGGCTGAGATCGGCAGAATAGAGTTTCATCATGGTCAGGTGTTCCTCTGTGCCGCGCCTGCACTCGTGTCTATTCAAACCTAAAAAAGAAACGGCTACCTCTTTGCATGTGCGCCCCCCGGCGCCGAGCCGACGCGCGATGCACTTGATTCCCCGGATGGATCGGGCGATCCGGGCACCGTGGCGGAAGAATAGAGCTGCCACAGACGATCCGGTACCGCGTCCTGGCGCATACCTGATGTGCAGCCGCCGCGCGCAGGACGTCATCACATTGACTCTTAGCAAACAGACGATATTCTCTGTTCGGGCTTGAGGTGTTTCGTCCCACCTTGGCGGGGCGATCGAGACGACGCTCGGCAGCGCAACAACGCCAAAACTCCGGCGCGTGGCGACCGCTGCAAGATGTGTTGCGAGTGACAATTGCGCCGATAAATTGGGATCGTTTCCTATGAGACGAAAGAAGCGCTCGACGATTTGGCTGCTGGTTTTGCCCGTGGCAGTTGTGATCGCGATGATGTCGCCTGTGGAGGCCCGCTCTGCACCGACGACGCTGAAGCTCGACGTCTATGTGGCGGATGAAACCGCTTTCGGTGTGACTTCCACGCTGATCTACGGCAGGCGGGAAGCGATTCTAGTCGACGCCCAGCTGCGCAACAGCGACGCCGAGAAGCTTGCCGACCGCATTGCCGCCACTGGGCGGACGCTCAAGGCGATCTTCATCACGCATCCAGATGCGGATCACTATATAGGCCTCGCCGTGCTCCACCGGCGTTTTCCGGCCGCACGCATATATATGACCTCCAAAGCGCTGGGCGAGTTCCAGCGCACCGTTGCCGATAGCCTCGCGGGCGAACGCAAATCGGCGCCGGCTGAGACGCCCAACTCGCTTCCGACTCCGGCCCCACTCCTTAGTCGCCTCACCGTCGACGGCGTACCTCTGGAGGTCTTGGCCAATATGCAGGGCGACTACCCGAAGACACCTGCCAATAGTCCGATTTGGATCCCGGCGTTGCGAACTTTGATCGCGGATGACGTGGCATTCAACGGTGTGCATCCCTGGCTCGCTGGTTCCAGCGAAGCGACGCGTGCGGCATGGCGGACAACGCTTGAGAAGTTGTCTGCGATGCATCCGTTGCGTGTGGTTGCCGGTCATAAGAAATCGTCGGCGCTTGAGGATTCACCAGCCGTGTTGGCGTTCATGATTCGCTACCTCACTGATTTTGACACGGCCAGGAAAGCGTCGCCGGACGCCGACGCATTTGTCTCTGCCATGAGCCAGAAATACCCGGATCTTGCCCAACAGAAGTTCTTGGCGAGGGCCGCGAAAACGTCCTACGCCAATTGATGCTCTTACCGCGGTCAACAGATTTGGAATCGAAGTGGTCGTTTGAAACGTCGAAATGCGAATGGGCTCGGGATCTCAGCCGGCCTGGATATGGAGACCGTATGCGAGTGGCTCGGAACAGGATCATTCCTTTAGCAGTCGCGGCTATTTCCGCGACTTTCCAGGTGACCGCAGCACGGGCCCAGCACGCGTCCGATAATCCCATAAATTCGGCAGACGACGCCTTCGGACTTACGATCGGGCTGGAGTCGGTCGGACTATACAACCCATTCCTGGTTCGCGGGTTCAGTCCGATATCGGCCGGCAACGTGCGGATCGACGGCATGTATTTCGACCTGCAAGGGGTGCCGTCCAATCGTGTCGTCGAGGGCTCGACCATTCACGTCGGCGTCAGCGAAATCGGCTATCCGTTTCCTGCGCCGACCGGCATCGCGGATTACAATCTGCGCAATGTGGGAGGCGATACGCCTACCGCAACGATCATCGCAAATGTCGGTCCGTTCGATGCATGGGGCGTCAGCATCGATGGCAGCGTGCCCCTGATCGGCAACACGCTCGTGTTGCCGATCGGTGTCAGCACGCAAGTCAGCACGCAGTCGTCCGTTGGGATCGGACCCTTTCCCGGACTGACGTCCCGAGTCTCGAGCGTGGGCGCAACGCCCCAGTGGACACCGAATTCGAAAGTCACGGTGCGGGCGATTGTCGACTGGCAGCAGACCAGCGATGCGAAAACACTTCCGGAATTTTTCCCGGCCGGCGATTTCCTCCCTCCCCCGATCGCAAAAGGTTACGTGGCGCAGAATTGGGCCAATGGCCAAAACACGACGATGAATCTGGGCGGCCTCCTCGCCGCCGAGCTATCCGACAATTGGTTACTAAGAGCCGGCGTATTTCGATCGACGAACGACAGTCCCGTGAGCTTTGCGGACCTGTACACCGACATCCAACCGAACGGCCAGGCCGAGCACGTGGTTGTCGGCTTTCCGGATCAAATGACATCTTCCACCTCCGGAGAAGTGCGCCTGACGGGCACCTACACGACAGGCGATTGGCGCCACGAGTTCATCTTCATGACTCGCGGCCGCGACACCACGTCGAACTACGGCGGCGAGGATGTCGTCGATGTGGGTCCGGCCACCATCGGGTCGATCGTCCAGGTGCCGGAACCGGACTTTACATATTCGGCCCGTGCGATCGATCGCGCCCAGCTGTGGAGCGTCGGGGCTGCGTACCGCCTCGATTGGAAGAGTCTCGGCGTGCTCGAGATGGGCATCCAGAAAGAAGACTACCGGGAGACCGACAATTCTCCTGGAACCCCGGAATCGCAGATTGCGGCGCATCCCTTTCGCGCCTACGCCAACTCGGCCTTCGCGGTCACTCCGCAATTGACGCTTTACGCCGGCTACACACAGGGGCTCGAGAATTCGGGCGTTGCGCCGAATTACGCGGGCAACAGCGGGGCCGTGCTGCCCGCATCCCTGACCTGGCAGGTCGATTCGGGCGCGCGTTATGCGGTGACACCCAAGTTGAAGATCATCGCCGGCGTGTTCGAACTTCAGAAGCCCTATTTCAACGTTGATACGAACAACATCGATCGACAGCTCGGAGTGCAGCAAGCCAGGGGCATCGAACTCTCGGTTGCGGGTGAAGTGACCAAGGACCTCCACGTCAACGTTGGCGTTCTCGACGGCAGGGTTGGAATCACCGGGCCCGATCTGGCCGCCGAAGGCGTGGGCTCTGTCGCCGTCGGTCAACCGCGTCTGATGTACGTGGCTACCGCCAATTACAGTTTTCCATGGTGGGAGGCCGCGTCGCTGGACGTGTCGGCCACCCATTTCGGCACTGCCCCGGAAAGTGTCGACAACGGCGTTTATACGCCCGCCGTCATGATCCTGAATATCGGAGGCCGGTACAAGTTTACCGCCTTCGGCGAGAACAGCACCCTTCGCCTGCAGGTCCAGAATGCTCTGGGCTCCAAGATATGGTCGGAACTCTACACGCCGGGGGTCTTTCGATGGCCCGGACCGCGCGCGGTTTTCGCGTACATCACGACGGATATTCAATGACGATCGTTCGCCGATCGAATAGCAACGGCCTGAATCAGAATCAATTCTCAGGAATCCCCACTGCGAGGGTTGCCGAATGAGAGCTTCAGCAACAATTAAATTGGCCGTTCTGGTTGGTATCATTGTGATGGCGGCAAGCATAGGCGAAATGTACGACAAATGCGGAACGCCCTGCTGGCGAGGATTGCTCCAGGCACAGAGAGATCGCTATTAATTTTGATGGATTGCAGAAGGAATCGACAAACCGCACAGAGGAACACCGGACCATGAAGAAACTCTATTCTGCCGATCTCAGCCCCTATGCTGCGCGGGTACGAATGCAGATATATGCCAAGGGCATTACGGACATCACTTTCGAACAGCCCGCGGATTGGGGCATGCCAAAATTCCGCGAGAAATTTCCGATCGGACGCGTTCCGGTTCTCGACACCGATGGCGACATGATTCCGGAATCCGAGGTGATCGCGGAATATCTCGAGGAGATCTATCCCGAACCTTCGCTGCTGGGATCCACTCCGCGCGAAACCGCACATATCCGCATGCTTGCCCGCATAGGCGACATCTACATCATAAACAACACGTTCATGCTGTCCCGTCTGACAGGTGCTATGTCCCATCGAACACCCACCCCCGCACGCAACGATGCTGTCAGCGAGCAACTCGTCGGCGAGGTGGTGCGGAACCTCAAGGCGCTCGACAAGTTCATCGGCAAGGATGGCTTCGCCTGCTGCGGTCGCATCACGCTGGCGGATTGCGCGCTCGTGCCCGGACTCTTCTTTGTCGAAAATGTCATGCCGGCCGCCGGCGTCGAGACGCCGATTCCGGCAATTGCAAATGTCGCCGCCTATTGGGCTGCAATCCGGAAGAACGAACACGCGGCAAAAGTGTTGATCGAACTTCACCGCGGCCTCGAAGAACGCCGTGAAAGGATCCGCAGTGGTGAGTTTGAGCAGTTCGTCGCCGCGAGGACCGCGGCGCAGAAGGAGGCGGACGCGCAAAATTGATGGATTGCGAACTGCGCGAATGCGATTGGCGCTCCCACGGAGAATCGAACCCCGGTTTCAGCCTTGAGAGGGACGCGGCCGAAGCGCACCGCGCATAGGAATCGCGCAGCACGACGGGCTCGATCATCTTGACCGCTATCCCATCCTGAGAGGAACCCCCATGACAAAATCCGCAATCGTTTCGCCCAAACTCGCGCCGCCCGTCGGCCCCTTCTCGCAAGCCATTCGCTCGGGCGGCTACATCTTCTTCAGCGGCCAGGTGGGACAGGACCCCGCGACCGGCAATCTCGTCGAGGGAGGTGTGGTGGCGGAGG